>PBWV01000044.1 GCA_002728255.1 Rhodospirillaceae bacterium
TTTTAGGGGTTAAAAACCCCAGAATATCAACGTTTTTATTCGACAGTGACCGAATGTTGGGATTCGGCGCCAATTTGTAAGTTACTTAGATATTCTTTTCCAAATCCTTTGAGCAAATCTCTTATCTTCTCCCCACTCCCGATCAGTATAGATTAGATTTGCTTCGTCCAATCTCCATGTCTGATTACCGTTATTAGCGGACAACAACAAAACACCCTCCTCGAGTTTTAGGTCGTAAGTTCTATAACCCTCCCACGGAGAGGTGTCATTAACACGTTCCTCACCATCACTTACAATTAAAACCTTCCAATCACTATATTGATAGTGAAACGTGTCATCACTGAAATGATAATCTCCCCAAGCAATTACTTTCACTGTTTTTGTTTTATTTATGCGATTATCTAAAGTGAATCCTATTTGACCATTAGTAATTGATAAGGTTCCTGCCACATCGGGATATTTATAACTTACATCACCATCCACCCAGGTCTCTAATTCATACATTCCAGTCAAAAGATGACCGATGTGATCAATCACATCATTTGCAAATAACAAAGATGTATTAAAATAAACCATTATAAAAACTAAATATTTAAG
Source organism: Rhodospirillaceae bacterium (assembly GCA_002728255.1). Lineage (NCBI taxonomy): Bacteria > Pseudomonadati > Pseudomonadota > Alphaproteobacteria > Rhodospirillales > Rhodospirillaceae > Rhodospirillaceae bacterium. Next base: position 598 of record PBWV01000044.1, read on the forward strand.
CAATTTGGATATTCCCTAAACTCTTTTCAAATTTCTAAAACGTGATAAATCACGAACTGACATTAAACATCTTTATTTATAGAGGAAAAACTCGCCTTAAGAAAAAATACCACCGAACTACATCATTCTACGGTGACAGATTTCGCCAAATTTCTTGGTTGATCTATATCTGTTCCTTTTAATGCAGCAACATGGTATGCCAGCAATTGAATAGGAATAGCATATAATATAGGGGCAACCAGTGGCGAAACTTTTGGTAATGCAATCGAGGCAAAAGCCTGAAGACCTGCCTTACCGACCCCATCCTCATCCGAAATCAAGATCACGCGTCCACCCCGCGCTAAGACTTCCTGCATGTTGGCTGCTGTCTTATCAAAAAAATTATCATTTGGGGCAATCACAATTACAGGAACCCCATCGTCAATGAGAGCAATGGGTCCATGCTTTAACTCACCAGCTGCATAACCCTCTGCATGAATATAACTTATCTCCTTTAATTTCAGAGCACCTTCTAATGCAATAGCAAAACTAGTACCCCTGCCTATATAGAGAACATCTCTTTCATTATAGATTTGTTGAGCCAAATTGCGCAAAGCTACGTCATGATTCAGAACTTCCGCGACACGGGATGGAACCTCTGTTAACGCTGAGGACATCTCCTCTTCTCTTGCTCTAGTAAGATTACCACGGTCCCGGCCGATAGCGATTGCTAAACTGGCGAGAGTTATCAATTGGGTAGTAAAAGCCTTAGTTGAAGCAACACCAATTTCTGGACCAGCCATAGTATACAAAACATTATCGGCCTCACGCGCCATTGAACTTTCCGGAACATTCACGACAGATAAGATACTTTGGCCCATCTTCTTTGCAAATCGCATCGCAGCAAGGGTATCCGCAGTTTCACCAGATTGTGAAATGAACAGACCCAGAGTGCAGTCTTGCCTCGGTATGGCACGATAACGATATTCAGATGCAACATCTATATCAACGGGAAGGCCTGCAAGCGACTCAAACCAATAGCGGGCAACCAGTCCAGCGTAATAGGAGGTACCACAGGCTACGACACTTACTCTTTCATAGTCAGAAAAATTAATGTTTAGTTGCGGCAAGCTAATGGTTCTCTTCACTGGATTGAAAAGGCTCTGAAGACAGTCACCAATTACCACCGGCTGTTCATAGATCTCCTTTAACATAAAGTGAGCATGGTTACCTTTTTCGACCGCACTATCAGCTAAATCGATTTCCCTTATGGGCCTGTTTGCCACTTCTCCCGCCTGGTTATGAACTGTAACCACGTTATCCTGCAGTTCAACCCAATCCCCCTCCTCTAAGTATGAAATACGTCTCGTAAGGGGAACCAAGGCCAGGGCATCAGACCCTAGAAATAGCTGACCGTTCCCATGTCCAACAACTAACGGACAACCCCGACGGGCACCAATCATCAAGTTATCATGGCCAGTAAAAATAATGGCAAGAGCAAATGCTCCCTCAACCCGCCCAAGCATGGTTCTCGTAGCCTCTGCAGGTGACATACCCTTTCTCAGATAACCATCAATAAGAGCCAGAACAACTTCTGTATCAGTTTCACTCTTAAAACGATATTCTTGCCCTTCAAGTTCTTCCCTAAGTTTCAAGAAATTTTCAATGATCCCATTATGCACCAAAGCCACCAGATCAGTTGAATGTGGGTGGGCGTTAACAGTACTGGCGGGGCCGTGGGTAGCCCATCGGGTGTGACCAATTCCTATACTGCCCTCTATGGGATCAGTCTTCAAAAGAGACCCCAACTCAGCTAGCTTCCCCTCGCAGCGCCGCCGCTGAACCTGCCCATCCAGCAAAGTTGCAACTCCAGCTGAATCATAACCCCTATACTCAAGGCGCCGCAAACCCTCCATCAAGAGGGGAGCCACATTGTCCTGAGAAATTGCTCCGATGATCCCACACATAATACACCTCAGGGTTTATCGGTTGAGCGGCGCCCTCTCCATCTTTTGGCACCGCCTTTCAAGTGTTTTTGTTCTGCCCTGGTGACCGATAGCTCATCTTCTTCTATGTCATCGGTTACGACGCTGCCCGCACCTACAATGGCATTCTCACCAATGGATACAGGCGCTACGAGAGCAGTATTTGAACCTATAAACGCCCCATCACCAATCTCCGTTGAATGCTTTCTCAAACCATCATAGTTGCAAGTTATTGTACCTGCCCCAATGTTTACACCCGCCCCTACGTTTGAGTCCCCGATATACGTAAGATGGCCCACCTTAGTTGCCGATCCGATACACGCTGCCTTAATCTCTACAAAATTTCCTACCTTAGCCCCCGAACCAATCATCGTTCCAGGCCTCAATCGAGCGAATGGACCTACGACAACATCATTTGCCAGCTTAACTCCTTCCAAATGGGAGAAAGCCTTTATCTCCACCCGATCACCCACCTCAACAGATTTTCCTAGAAACACATTTGGCCCGATAGTTACATCCTTACCGAAAGTAGTATCCATAGAAAGCCATGTAGTTCCAGGATCAATAAGGGTTACGCCTCCTGCCATTGCCCTTACTCTTAAGCGGTTCTGCAAAATTGACTCAGCATTGGCTAAGTCCATACGACTGTTGATTCCTTGCAATTCATCGGACAACCCCACCACCAAGCCTACCTTCTCTCCGCTATCCCGAACTAACGAAACGAGATCTGTCAAATAATACTCACCTTTGACATTTTGATTCTTAACCTTAACTAGCTCCTTAAACATAACTTCTGAGCGAAATATCATCACCCCCGAGTTACATAGGGTTGTTTTTAGATCTTCACTGCTAGCGTCCAATTCCTCAATAATAGCCTCAATAGTGCCATCCCGTTTGCAACGGATACGGCCATACCCTTTTGGAATCTCTGGTTCAAAGCCAAGGACAGCCAGGATATTCTTCCTATTAACATCTAAGGCCCGTTTCATGAGCAAGATAGTCTCAGCAGTTAAAAGCGGAGTATCCCCAAATACAACTAAAATATTCCCCCCAAAACCTTTTAACGTAGCGCTAGCCTGCAGAACGGCATGGCCTGTACCCAATCGTTCTTCCTGGACTACAATAGTGTGATGCCGGCAGGCCCTCCCAACGTCTCCCATATCTGGCCCAATGACAACTACAACCTTATCCGGCGAGACCGCCTCAACAGTATCGAGCACATGGTCGATCATTGGGAGTCCGCCCACTTGGTGAAGAACCTTAGGGACTTCCGATTGCATCCTGGTACCATGACCAGCGGCGAGCACAATTACCGCCAGGGGCGCATCCGATCTATTATCTTTTGAAAACTCGCTCATTAGAATACATTACAAGAGAGTAACGAAATTGTCACAACCAACCTATCTATTATCCTTTTTGAAAGATCTTGCATGAAAAATGTCCCTGGTCCAGTCATCTTTGACCTTGATGGCACTCTTCTGGACACTGCACCAGACCTGGCTACAGCCCTCAATAACCTACTTTTGGAAGAGGGATTTGAACCTCTTACACTGTCCGCCGTGCGGTCTATGGTCGGCCAGGGAGCTGTCCAAATGATAAAAAAAGGCTTTACCGAATCGGGCAAGTCACCTTCAGAGGAAGAGCTCCATGGGAAGTTACGTAAACGATTTTTAAGCCATTATGAAAATTGTTATCTTAATGAAACTCGCCCCTTTCCATCAGTCGTAACAACACTGGAAAAACTAAAAGAGGCGGGTCACCCCATGTCCATATGTACGAACAAGTCTTACGAAATGTCTGTTCCTATTTTGGATGGACTTAACTTGGCGAACTATTTCCATGGGGTCATCGGTGGAAACTCACTACCGACTGCTAAGCCAGATGCAGCACCACTTGAAGCTGCTATTGGCCTTACCAATGGCTTGGCATCCTCAGCCACAATGGTTGGCGATAGCATTACCGATGTTGAGGCTGCACGGGCGGCGGGGATCCCTGTAATCGCTGTATCCTTTGGCTACACAGATATTCCACCAATTGACTTGGGAGCTGATGCAGTAATAGACAACTTCAGTGAATTGATACCAGAAATCAAGAGATTATCTCTCGATCGCAAAGAAACAAGCGAGCCTAACTTCTAGCCTATGGTGTGTTCTATATAAGAGAGCGTAGTTCAACGCCAGAACCTTGCGCAATCCAGAATATCTCGGGAAACAGCGCCCTTGATCATGGTAGAAGAGATAAATTCTCCCATCTCTTTACCAGTCCTGACACTTACTAGCTTACCTGATTATGCTACTCAGGATCTTGCAATCGACACCACAAAGAAAAACAGCTACTGGTGATTCGAGTTGAAGCCTGATGAAAAACCACCGCCAACCACCCAGCTTTCAATGAGGTAACGCGCGATCGCAAGTTTTCCTGGGAGAGAAAGGTCTGTCACTTCCCCGGCTAGGGCTTTCTTCACGTGCGCTCTAGAAAACCAACGAGCATCGGCCAATTCCTCTTCATCGAGAATAATATTCTCGCTTAATGCTTCTCCATAGCAACCCACCATTAAAGAGTAGGGAAACGGCCAAGGTTGTGAAGCCACATAACTAACCTCTCCTACTTCAATTCCAGACTCCTCCCTTATCTCTCGCCGAGCAGCCTCCTCTATTGATTCACCATACTCTATAAAACCAGCCAGGGCTGAATACAGATTGCGACCAAACCTACCGGACCGCCCAAGAAGGCACTTATCCCCCTTAATCACCAATACGATTGCAACTGGATCAAGCCTCGGAAAGTGATCTATCTGACAACGGGGACAGTGCCGCGAACTTCCACCATTTCGATGAACAGACCTATTGCCGCAGCCAGAGCAAAATGGGTGCCTGGCATGCCATTCCATAATAGAACGAGCTTGCGCCGCAATGGCAGCTTCCTCAGGCGACAAAACGGAAGCAAGATCACGCAATCCAAGAAAGCTCCCCATGGCGCCAATGCCGAGGGAGTCCAGGGCCAACTGAGGATCAGCCACATTGAAAACAAAATGGCCACGCCCCTTAAAATTCCCTAAAAATATCGGTTCTTCGGGTTTAGTGGATGCCTTAAGCCAGCTTCTGTCTCCCCATAATAACTTACCTTCCCGCCCATTTGTCGCCGGGAACTCCAAATTACTCACCGGAAGAAAACAACTACTTTCCGAGTTTAATGCCTGTTCTACCCAATCAGGATCACGCCTTTCATTGCTGGCACGATATATCGGGTTTCCGGAAAAGAACATCGGTTGTTCACTCACGGGAAATATCCCCTATAATTAACTCAGAACACGAATACGGGCCAGCCATCATGACGCTCCCAAGGCCTCCTCATAGCTCACAACGAAACACCATTGGACTCGATGTCTCATTCAACAAGATCAATCAATGATTGGAAACACCTGCATCCAGCGTAATAACAGTCCCAGATGTGTAATTACTTCTTGGAGAGACCAAAAACGTTGCGAGATCAGCCACTTCCTCCGCCTTCGCCGCTCTTCCAAATGGCAAATCTTTGAATAATTCCTCCCACCGCTCTTCATCACCCAATTTTTCTTTGGCTTGACCCCGCATCATTGTAACCATTCTATCCGACGCGGTCAGACCAGGACTAATGCCTAATACTCTAACACCATTATAAGTACTCCCATTAGACAAAGCCTTCGTAAAAGCAGTAAGACCAGCATTACCGGTGGTCCCAGCAATATAGGCATACATTGGCTTAACAGCGGCTGCGCCTATTATGTTGAGTATAACACCACTCTTCACCTCTTTCATCTTACCATAAAAAAGCCGACAGAGATTAATGTACCCAAAAACTTTTAAGTTCCATGCCTCTCTCCATGCTTCCTCGTCAATCGCCGTCAATTCCCCAGGAGGAATCGCTCCCGCATTATTTATTAGAATATCAACATTCCCCGCAAACTCAGAAATTTGCTCTGCTGAATTTTTTAGAGACAAATCAATTGGAAATATTTCCACTGATATGTTGTGCTTTTTTTGTAAAGTCGCCTTGACGTCCTCAAGCATGTCCCCGCTACGGGCAGTCAGAGCCAAATTACAGCCTTCCTGTGCAAGTGACTCAGCAATGGCTTTCCCTATTCCCTTTGAAGCCCCCGTAATCAAAGCCGTTTTGTTATTTAAGAACAAATCCATAGAATAACGTTTCCTTATACATAGCCTGACCAAAACTCAAAGTTGGCTATTTTGACTTGCCAACACATACTAGGTATAAACAAAATTAGAGCAATTGGGGAGACATAAATATGTCGGATACAGACCAGAAGTTTAGCGCCAGCTTCGCAGACAACGCAACCTTTAAGCCAGGGTTACGAGATTTTCTAGAGTACAGAGACCTCGGCGTGCTTGAAGCTACCAATGGTGAATTTAGGGCTCACGTTCTTCGAGTAAAAAAAGATTTTGAAGGCGATCAAGACATGAAGACAACAGGCTACCACCAACACATGGTCACCTTTCAAATGTTCTATGTGCTGAATGGCTGGGTTACCTTTGATTATGAGGGAGTAGGTGTAAAGACCTACCGGAAAGGAGACTGTGTCCTAGCTCCTGCTAAAATAAAGCACAATGAGTTAAAGTGCTCGGAAGATTTTGAAGCACTCGAAATTCTCTCTCCAGGAGTACATGATACGATTCAAGAGGATGGTAAAGTACTAAGTGATAAAGCGGCTTAGTGTCTTAAATTGAAGCCAGTGGCTGGACCTTCTGTTCTAACTCAATAATATTAGAAAATGTGGAAGGCCGGTATATAGGTCAACCGCCACCAAGAGGCCTCTGCCTTCCAGACGGAGTAGAAGCCACCCACAGCTCTCGATTTTTAATGGATCCCAGACTAAGTTGCTCACTCAATGCTGGAACTCAACAAAATATAAACCTCTTAAGTCTATAAAGCCAAATGGAAGATACGGATGGCGAAAACCATTGATTATTACTTTACCCCCCCTTCACCATATACCTACCTTGCCGGACCAAGATTCAAAATACTGGCAGAGCAAAACGAGCTAGTGGTTAATTGGAAGCCGTTTGATTTGTTTGCAGCATTTGCCTTAACTGGACAGAAAAAAGTAAAAGAACGTCCCCCTCAAATACAGGCTAACAGACTCAATGAACTGCGTCGGTGGGGCGAGGTTCTGAAAATGAAAATTAACATCCAGCCGAAGTACTTTCCACCAGACCCAACCCCAAGCCACAAAATGATTGTGGCAGCCACAAAGACGGGCCAGGACGTCACGGATCTAGCCAACGCATATATGAGTGCTTGCTGGGCAGAGGAAAGGGACATTGGGGATACAAATACCATTGTTGCTATTGCCAATGAGCAAGGCTTTGAAGGTAAAACACTACTTGAGGCCGCGGAAAGTAACCAAATTCAGCAAGAGCTTGATCAAAATACAAAGGACGCCATCTCGTCTAATGTTTTTGGCGCACCCACCTGGATATACCAAGGAGAACTATTTTGGGGGCAGGACCGAATCGACTTCCTCACCCGGGCAATTGAAAAATAGACGACGTCTCTCTGGCGGGAACCAAACTGACAATTTTGGAATGGACGGCCTTAAACTGTGAAGCCGGGGGCCGTTGGTAAATACTGCATATACTTTAATAACTATTTGGAATGTTTGACCCACTCCCGCATATCCCAAGGCTCATATAAAGTCCAGATATAATCAGCGGTGGAATTCTCTCTCAGTCGATGAATATCATCTTTCTCAGCCTCATCTAAAAATTCCTGAAAAACTTGCTCACTTGGAAATTCAACGACAATCATATGCCGCCGTTTAATATCTCCCCGTAATTCACGAATTGGGTTCCACCCCGAAGAAATGACCCTTCCCCCTTTTCCATATATTATTTTTCCTGCCTTTACAGAATACTCTTTATAATCATTTTCTTGCCCTTCAATAAAATTGAAGACATTTAGTGCATAAACCACAACACATCTCCCAGATTGAATTCCCAAAACGTATGTTCCTACCCGAGATATAACATAAAACATCGCCACTTTGTTAGCGGGGCACTCCTTCCCTGAAGACGTAATCAGTGATATTTACCACGTTCACTTAATGCAGCAGCCGAAACTTCCCATGACAACGACCCATTAAGACGACTTTATAAAAACTGGTCTAATTTTCGCCGATTCGCTGTAACCTATCAGCCCTATCCTATTTTGGATTTTAGAAGAGACGCGTTAGTTTTCTTCCAAAGGAAACGAAGAAGGCTGAGTTTCTCCTCAGCCTTCCAATCACACCACCTTATAACGTGAACAAAAACATCCTGACTAATAGGTACAATTAGTCCAGGTAGCGTAACCCATGCCATTCATCTCATCATCCATGGCCACGGTATGTCCCACAAAGTCGCCGCCGCCTGCGGAGCCCTCAAATTTCCCTGTACCACCCGTCACCTGAAAAGGGCCACCGGTAACCGGGAATGATCCTGTTCCCGCCCAAGTAAAAAACATTTTATCGCCTGCCGCATCTTTTAGGATACATACGCCTTGCGAATTTCCTTCACCACCCTGAACATGCCACGATCCCGGACATTGAACGGTGGCTTTGTGGGTTGGGTCATTTACATCCGTATTGAAAAACGCGCCACTGAACTCCCCAGTAAAGATAAAATCACCCTCTGCAAGACCGAAAACTTTACCCTTACCCAACCAACCAAACTCACCATTGCAGGTTCCCGCCAAAGCGCCGGTTGATACGGAAAATAGGCACAATGCCAAAATTGTTAGTAATTTCTTCATATCCACTCCAAATTCTGTTTTGTTATACGTAAGCGAGGGGCCTCCCTTGTAGACATCGCTAATCTAAGCATAAGCACTTTATGTAACGATAAATAGCACAAATAATGAAGGTATTCCAATTACTCTATTCAAACTTCTGATTTAGGATGAAAAAGACCAGAAACGTATGGGTTACCTAGAACGAAGGAGTATCATCCTCCACTATCCGCAAGCCCTGATTCGGCCACCAGGCGGTAAATTTTTCCCGGTCCTCAGAATTGGTCCACCATTTGCGGGCCTTGGGATCCCATCTAGCACCTAGTTTCTTGACCTCATCTTTATCTGCAAAATCCACATCGAGATAAAACTTATCCGCGTCCTCAACAACAACCGGATCCTGATAATCCGCATTGGCGCCCGGAAACCACTTGGCAAAAAGATCCTTATCAACATTTCCAGGGACATACCATTTTCGTACATCAGCATCCCAAAAAGCCCCCAGCCCCTTAGCTTCGTCTTTTTCAGAGAAAGGACAATCCAAATAAAACCGCTCTTTCTTCTCCATAACTTGTCTCCATAAGGCTCTTTTGGGGGACCGAGGAAACTGATCAGCCTCAGTCTAGTATAAGGTGATTTTGTCCAATATTATGCAACTAAACAACTCTTTTAGAGGAATATCTTATGACCACTGTTGGGAAATATCTTCTGCTAGTAAGTATGGACGTAGATGCGGAAAAGGAAGCCTTATTTAACGAGGTCTACGACAAGGAACACATCCCCGCGCTCCTAAAGGTCCCGGGAGTGGTATCTGTGCAACGTTCGAAAACTACCGATTTAGAGATGAATATTGGCGGGCAAACTGTACAAATGGACCCCAAAGGTGAACCTAGGTATACCGCCATATACGAAATAACCGATCCTCAAGTCCTTACCAGCGCGGCTTGGGATACGGCAGTAGAAAAAGGTAGATGGGGCATAGAAGTCAGGCCATTTACTAATAACCGACGCCATACCCTGAAAAAACTATTGTGAGCCGGGTCCGTTCACTGCCGGGGCCTAACCAAGCGAGCTATCTCTGTATAAACGGCATGGATGGGTTGCTCTACTACCTCGCTACCGATGCTGGCCCGTTCCATGAAGGTAAAGCCCCTATGTGCGGGGACCTAATATTGTCTCGCCCCTCATGGTGTTACCAACAAAGGAGATTGTGCCTTCGGTGATCAAAATGGGGAGCAACATCTTACCAACCTCAACCGACAACGCCACCACAAATCAAGGAATTAGCACTATTATAGGCGGCACAACCAAATATGCGGGCATTAGCGGAAGCGGACCTTGGCATTTGTTTTGGACCAAGGTCTGCCAAATATGACAACGCCTCTAACTACCGCCAAAGCCTTACCTATGAACTTCCATAGGGAAATAATTAAAAAGCAAAACACGTCGAGCTTACCCTGAATAGAGCCCGATCTGCTTGGAATCTTCGCTAATTCTGCCACAAAAATCCATACTTAACCAAAATAGTCTTGATTTTTTGATAATTTTTCCTATCTTCTCGCGCATTGCGTGCTTGAAAAGGGCACAAAATTTCTAAATTCACGATTATAAGGAACGTTACACAATGAAAAAGACACTAATCCTCTTCTTAGCTGGTTTGTTCTTCTCTTCGTTTAGCCTAACTGCTAGCGCTCAAGAGATGAATGCATGCACTGGCTCAAATTGTGATGAAGAAAAAGAGGAATCTTCTGAGTCTGAAGAGTAGTAGAAAATACTACCAAATAATAAAGGGGTGCCTTTTTGCCAAAAGCACCCCTTTTTCTTTTCTGGCCAGAACTATTCAATTAATCCAACACCCCCAAACTGACATTCTTCAGCATATCCCAATCGATATCGTATCCCAAACCGGGCTTTGTGGGCGCATGCACATATCCTTTATCAAATTGAATTTCCTCCACCAACCCATAGGTTAAACCTCCGGTACACGGAAAAAACTCATAAAACTCACAATTGGGAACTGCCATTGTCACATGCAAATTGGCAACATTATTGAGAGAATTCCCCCCGTGATGAATTTCACACTTCATATTGAAGCCCTCAGCTAAATGACAAAGCTTCATCATCGGGGTAATACCTCCGGTAACAGCAACATCACCGCGCAGGATGTCCGTAGCATATTGTGTGATCCACTGTGTCATTCCATAAAATCTGCCTGGAGCAAACTCTGTACACATAATTGGAATATCAAGTTTTTCGTTCAGCTTCACATAGTTATAAATGTCTTCCTCTACCAAGGGGTCCTCATACCAATAATAATCAAAATCCTCGATCGCCCTACCAACCCGCATCGCATCTTCGTATTGGTATGCCCACATGGAGTCCAGCATTAACTTCATATCCCCTCCGACTGCCTCTCGGATTGCTCCAGAGATCTCAATATCCTTTGCAGGATCTCCATGAGGATGAATTTTATGAGCCTGCCAACCCTTTTCTTTGAAAAGCAGGGCCTCTTCAACATACTCTTCCGTAGTTCCATGGAAAGCTGTACTGGAATAAACAGGAACCTTCTCTTTGCACGTTCCAAGCAACCTATGTATTGGCTGGTTCGCTATTTTACCGTTAATATCCCACAAACAAATATCAATGGCCCCAATACCAGCAATAGCAGCTGCCCTATTCATCTTCCACATGCGCCACCAAAGAGATCCAATATCCTGAGGGTTAGCTCCCATAACTATTGGCTTAAGATACTGTATTAAGCTGGGCGCAGTGTGTTCAGGAGCTCTCAAGAATGCATTGCCGATTACTCCCTCATCAGTCTCTACAGTTACTACACCGAGCTTACCTTCTCCCCCGGCCCGCAGGTGATTCAGGCCAACCCGCCAAGGCGCCGTAGACCATTTGAATAACTCCACTTTTACATTTGTTATCTTCATGGAACTTCCTTTCCAAATCCAGGTCCGTAGCGAACCACTCAATAGGTTACCCGACCACGCCATAATTCAGCTGTATTACTGAGACATTAAATAATCCTACGCACAGAAAACATTTGATACAATCAAATCTTACACTACCAATATTACACAGCTGAAAACCGCCCACTGGGAGAAATTTTGTGAGTCTAAACCGAAAAGAATTGATAGAATCCTTATTTCAGGTAATGGAGATTAAGATAGGAAACTGTTCCGAGAAGGAAGCAAAGGACGTTCTTCACGAACTTCAAGAAAAACCATACTCTATAGACATTGGCGCTTCATGGGAAAGCTATATCAAAGCGTCCTTTTAATAACCAGCAGCGTGTGACTTACACATTTAGCAACACTGATACTTAAATGAACAGGTAAGTGTGAGACCGGAGAGCTATAATGTTTGCCCATGGCCATGACCATAGCGTCGATATGTTGAACGCAGTCTGGAGACTGGTATTTTGTGGTTTCCTTGTCCTAGCCCCCCAACCACTAAGTACCCAAAAATCATGGGCGTTTGATCATCAAGACCTTGAATATTTTCAGAAGAATAGAGAATGTTCTGGCTGTAACCTAGCTGGAGTTGATCTAGCTTCCCTATACTTTGAAGAAGACGACCTAATTGAAGCTGATCTTAGTGGATCAAATTTCGAAAACGCTGATTTATCATGGGTAAACCTTACACGGGCGAATCTCAGTAACGCCAACCTATCACGCGCGATATTACGCCTTACAAATCTTACCGAAGCGACTTTGCGGAAGGCCATTCTTTTTGAAACAGACCTGACAGGAGCTAACCTACAAGGGGCGAACCTTTCACAAGCAACCTTAGAATATGCAAATTTAACAGATTCCAATTTAAGTATGGCCAACCTGCAAGAAGCGTTGCTCAATTTTTGTTTCTTAACTGGAGCGACGATGATATCAGCCAATTTAGACGGAGCCGCCATGGAGTCTGCTGATCTTGGCCGCGCGAATTTGGAGAAAAGCTCCATGCAAAGAGTCAACTTAAATTGGGCTAATCTTCAACTGGCAACACTAATTTCGGCCAATCTATCGAACTCAGACCTGCGCCTCGCCTCGCTTTCTCAAGCTGACCTTTCTAACGCTTTATTAGCCTATGCAAATCTGCAGCAGACAACACTTCGCGATGCGAATCTCAGTTTTTCCTCATTTTTTAAGGCCAACCTCGCCGAAGCGGACTTCAGCTGGTCTAATTTAAGTGGCACCGACTTTAACGCTGCAAACCTTGAACAAGCCCAATTTCAGCACACCCTACTTTGTCAATCTGAAACTAATTTCAAAAATCTTGCCAACATACGATGTTCCTCCATGGAACCGTAAATAAATCTGCGAATCCCCCTTGGTTATGATACAAACACTGCTTCATATTATTGGGGAAGCCGGTCCTCGATAGAAAGCTCAGAAATCACCTCCTTAAACCACCCTATAACTTCAGGGTGATAAGGAATGCCTTTATCCCTCCTAACAATCTCCTCTTCAAATTCTTGCAACCCCGCATAATAAACTTGCCCCTCTCCAGGAGCTGTCTTGGAGGCGCGAAGGCGTTTTAGATACGTATCTACATCATCTTTAAATTGATCCAAATCGGTAAAAGCATCTACTCTGTATGCCAAAAAATGATGAGCCTGCTCCGCTCGCCTATCTGGACCTGCGGAACCGCCAGATAGCGTACTTGTCAGCAACTCTATCATCATCGCTAAGCCAAACCCTTTATGCGAACCTATTTCTCTCGTACCCCCTACAGGTAGATGCAAGTATCCTTCTGGAACCTCTTTTTCCTCCATGATCGGGTCTCCATCGGAATCGGTTATCCAAGCAGGTAATGTCCCCCTTCCCAGCCTCTGTATTAATTTTACTTTATTTCCAGCTACAGCACTCATGGAAGCATCAAAAATGTAGGGGGGTTCCTTCTTACTGGGCACGGCTATCCCTATTGGATTGAGCCCAACCAAGGCCTCAGCCCCAAAAGTTGGGGCCATCGCCACGCCCCCCGCAGTCATCGACACACCAATCATATCATGATCAAGGGCCATGGCTGCCGTATAAGCAGCTGCTCCAAAATGGCCGCCATTGTATACAGTGACCGCCCCGACACCATATTTCTTACCCCGTTCAATGGCTTCTTTCATGGCAATTGGTCCAATCACCCCGCCGTGTCCTGAATCTGAGTCTATGGTGCAGGCCGCTGGAGCCTCACGAGTGATTTTCCAGTTTGGATTCAAGTTTATTTTTCCCTCCTGGATTCTCTCTACGTACAGCCTGAGCATATTGCTAACCCCATGGCTCTCTATGCCTCTGATATCAGCATACAAAAGAACGTCGGCAGATTGCCGAGCATCTTTCTCGGGCATTCCCAAAGCGACAAAAATATCTCTAACAGTCGCATGCATATCTTGGTGATCAACAAAAACAGCAACATCCTCGGACACACGAAATTGGTCTAACATTTCACTTCCCTTAGCCAAAAGTAATTGTAAGAATTCTGCAAAAACTTCTTGTCCTTGTTAATATGTTGGTAGGATTATCGCAATACAATTTAGAACTGTATCCAGAATTCTGGCTGTCCTGCGAGGAAGGGGATTGATACGACATCACTTCCTCTCGCTATAACAAATGCCGCGCCAAGTAAAATTTTCTACAAAGCATAAAAATAGCTAGTGAAATCCATACGAATATCTATGATAACTAGAGATTTGAAGGCTCTTGGTGACTTGGTATCTACTGACCTCTTCACTAAGCAATAACAAGCAAATGGAGAACGAAAGTGGAAACAGGGGACGCAATCGCAGACATTCTAAAAAGGGAGGGTGTGGAAACCCTTATATGTTATCCGGTAAACCACCTCATAGAAGCCGCCGCTCGTGCTGATATTAGAACTATTGTAGTCCGCCAGGAGCGGATCGGGTTACACATGGCGGATGCCATGTCTCGCGTCTCCAGTGGAAAGAACATTGGTGCATTTGCAATGCAGATGGGGCCCGGAGCAGAAAATGCTATGGGAGGTGTTGCTCAGGCGTTCGGTGACTCTGTCCCGATATTAGTTATGCCTATGGGATATCCTCAAGCACAGGCTCATGTAACTCCTAATTTTAATTCTGCACACAGCATGAAAAGTTTTACAAAAATGACGGAGCCGATAACCAGCCCGAAGGAAATACCGAATGTTATGCGACGGGCATTTACGCAATTACGTAACGGGCGCCCAGGCCCTGTATTAGTGGAAATACCAGCTGACATGTTTGGCGAGGAAGTGGAGGACTTCTCTTATACTCCAACTCTTGTAACCCGTTCGGGTCCCGACCCCGAAGAAGTCGGGAAAGTGGCTAAAGTTCTGATGGAGGCAAAAAGCCCTGTTATTTATGTGGGGCAAGGCGTACATTATGCAGAGGCTTGGCCCCAACTCAAACGTCTAGCTGAAATGCTGGCAATACCGGTCATGAGTAGTTTGGGAGGGAAAAGTGCTTTCCCAGAGAATCACCCCCTATCACTGGGGACAGGGGGCATAGCCATGTCACTGCCCTTGCATGAATTTCTACACAAAGCCGATGTTGTTTTTGGAATAGGTTGCAGCTTTACGGAAACCTCCTTTGGGGTAAGCATGCCTAAAGGACCAAAGATTATTCATTCCACCCTAGAACCCACTGACTTAAATAAAGATGTTGAAGCGGATTACGCATTAATTGGGGATGCTGCTCTGACGCTTGATGCCCTATTGGTACACGTAGAAAAGGAATTAAATGGCACACCCAGAGACCAAAAGAAAGTCACTGAGGAAATTGCCAGACTAAGAGCATCCTGGCTAGAGAAATGGATGCCAAAATTAACCTCGGATCAAAACCCTCTGTCCCCCTACCGGGTGATATGGGATCTCGCAAACACGGTAGACATGGAAAATACCATTGTTACCCACGACGCGGGCAGCCCGAGAGATCAAACAACACCATTCTGGAATTCCATCAAACCTCTCAGCTACATTGGATGGGGAAAAACAACCCAACTCGGGGCTGGGTTGGGCTTCGCAATGGGTGCTAAACTCGCCCAACCAGAAAAATTATGCATCAATATCTGGGGCGACGCTGCCATAGGCTTTACCGGAATGGACTTTGAAACGGCGGTCCGGGAACGAATCCCTATTTTGTCTATATTATTAAATAACTTTTGCATGGCGATTGAATTAAAAATTATGCAGGTAGCAACTGAAAAATACCGGTCCACTGACATCTCAGGAGATTACGCCGCCATGGCTCGAGCCTTCGGGGGCTATGGAGAGAGGATTACCGACCCCAAAGAGATAATACCCGCCATCCGCAGGGGGATCGAGCAGACTGAGAATGGAACTCCTGCCTTGCTTGAATTTATAACAGATAAAGAAGTTGAGGTGTCTCGGTTCTAAAATAGGTTTATAGAGGACGACTAGTGAAATAAGCCCACGAGATAATTTCTCGCGGGCTTATTATCAACTAATACGCACAAAAATTTTAATCTCCCTATTTCTCAACTCTCTAGGACTTTAAGTCTGCTGTCGGCCCGCCCAGATCCAGCCAGGCAGTAAATCCCCCAGCAATATGGCAAACATCAGAGAACCCCATATCCTGTAAAGTCTTGGCAGCAAGTGCTGAACGGCCTCCCGACGCACAGTAGAGAACCAGTCGCTTCCCACTAGAGAGCTCCGTCTTGTGCATTGGACTTTCCGGATCCGCCATAAACTCTAGCAAGCCACGGGGCACATGAATATGCCCCGGTAATCCCCCACTACTTTCAACCTCTTGGGTTTCCCGGACATCCACAAATTTGATATCATCATTTCCAATATGGCCTACCGCCTCCTCAGCCGAAATAGTCGTGATCTCGGCATTAGCCTCGCCCAATAGCGCCTTAAATCCCACCTTTAGCATTCTTGCCAACCCTTTTCCTTCAGACCTCTATACTACTATGTAACCTTTGCCGATTCCATCATTGCTTTAGTGATGGTTTCTGCGTTGGCCCCAGGAGCCCTTGCGGCCTCCAGAACTACGGCTTCCCTTCGGACCATGAGATCGGCTGCTGCGGGTACGTCCCGGGCCACCTCGTGGGGGATGACAACTGCCCCATGCATATCCGCATGAACCAAATCGCCAGACTTAACCACCATACCTGCAACATTTACCTCACCTCCCACATTCACCAAGTGCACATTGGCATGGCTTGGGGTGATAGCACCTGCTAATCCTTGAAAACCTGGAGCAAACTCAGTTAAGTCTCGAATACCACCATTGGTTATTGTTCCCAAACAGCCAAGGGCCTTATGCACGTTGCTGTTAACTTCACCCCAAAAGCACCCAAATCCAGCCTGTCCATCATCCAAATCCTGAACTACACTTACCGTTGGGCCTACCCCCTCAGCAACGTAGTTGTAATAATCTATTCGCTTCTGCTTTTGATCTGCTGGCTCATCCGTTGAAGCACGTAAAGCTCTTATCGTGGATGTCCTAGCGTAACCCACCATTGGTGGGAGTTTTGGATTTACACAATGCAAATGCTGTGTTGTGAAACCAAAAGACCTTCGCTCTGGCAAACAAATCTCAAGCGCATTGCATACAGTCGGGGTGTCGAGATCTCTCAAAGCCGCCAACTCGTTGGTATTAAGTGGTGTTTCAGACATACCTATATTCCTTTGCCATCAATCTTACCAGAAAAACTATTGCCGAGGTCTAGTGCGACCCCAGTCTCCACGTTCTAGCACCCATAATAAAGCCGAACTCTTGCTATACAATAGCTTAACAGACAATAAATCCAACAAAGGCATCCAAAAGGACCAATGAGTTGGGGAGTGCGGCAGCTTCTATGAAGGAAGTGCCAATCGACTATCTAATGTTTTTCCTTCCGGGTCGGCCAAAGCAGCTTCTACGGCTCCTTTAATTGCTCGACCCCCAATCCTGGGTTCGCCAGAACCATCGAGCGCCTTGGTTAATAATTCTTCCCTAATTCTCTTATAATTTTGTACACCCCGGTGATGGGTCTCACCATAGCCCTTAATCAAGCGTGCCAACTCGACCACTGACCTAGCCAAATCCACATCTATTCTGATCGCTATCCGAACATCCTCAACCCATTCATCAATTCTTTCTTGTTCTTCCTCCCATCGAGATCCAATGGGCCTAAGAAATTTTAACCGGGACAAGAGCCATAACACCAAAAAACCCCAAATAGTAGAAGTCCGGAGTGAAATACCGATATTTAGCCCCCTCGCGAACCCATGTTTTTTACAACTCCTCAAAATAGGCGTAGCAATGAACTTAGGCAAAAGGGAACAAAGCTCTTCAATCCCAGGTTTTAGAAATTCAGTTATTTGTACAGGAATCCCGGATGGAACCTTCAACTCAGATCTGATGTTTCGCATCCGCCCAGAAGAACTTTTTATTTGGGCTACTCTTATAACATCTTCATATGACATCCAAAGGGCCAACTCCCGCGCGAATTCAGTGGTTACAATTTTGTCCTGGGAACAATCCACTTCCAATATGCTTTCCATACGGGTAAGATATTTTTTGCAGTATTTTCTACCCTGATATTCCATTAATCTCTGTACCCCTAATGTCACGATTCCCCGCAAATCTGAGTATTCTTGGGGAATACTTTCCAGCCATGGCTGTATTTCTAAGGCATTCTCCTCAGAAGATTTAGTGGTCAAAATTATTGGTTCCTCACGCCTCTTGCTCAAAGCTATTCCTGCTTCAAAACCAGATAAATTGGCACTAACCGCCTTACCACCCTGTTCGATAGCCATCACAAAATTTTTCTTTTGGATCGGTAGAACTCCGGAAGCAAATAAGGCACCCAAAAGTACTGCGTTTATAGGACAACCATTGCTCTCAGCCACAGCCAGAAAATCATGTAACACGCATAGTTTAGACATTTTTTTCAAGGCGTTGCGCAATTCGACCGGATCCAAACGTCCATCACCCATGGCTGCCCTCTCACCAATTGTGAACACCCTATGGGTTGACGCTATCAAAGTTGTGCGATCAGGACTAACGTAACCATTACGTGCCGCTCTCGCTGCTTCTAATAACTCGGTGGCAATCATCAAATCGACGTCACCAGCCCCAGGATAAAGTGAAAAAACCGGCTTCCGTCCTTCTAGATCAGCCCCAGCTATGGGACATATTTCAATATAATAGGTAGTTGCCCCAGTCCGTTGTGCTACCCCAGGAATAGAAGTGCTTTGCACCAGCAAGCCGGCGCGCTCGGTAGCTTTTACAATCCAATCAGCAAAAACGCCACCACCCTCTCCTCCCATGGCGGCGATTAGTAATGTAATAGGGCGCTCCGACACTAGGGCTAAACTCGCACTAAGCCTTGGAGCACTCCAATCACGAATACCCTCCAGCGATTCAACCAAAGGTCGAATTTGGTTGGATTTCGAATGGTTTCGGCTTTGTAAAAGGAGGGACATAACACAGCTGCATGCGCTACCTCTCCGCATAATCCACAGCCCAGACAACCATTATTCACGTGAGCCACGGGATCCTTTCGAAGGGGGCTAGGATTAGGCTTAATCGTGAGAGACGGGCAACCCGACATCCTTATGCATGAATGGTCTCCTGTACAAAGCTCATCGTCAATTCCATATTTAGCAGTGACAACGCGCTTGCCAGCATCCAGTTGTCTCTCGATTTCAGGTTTGATCCGCCGTTGCCGCGCTAACTGGCACTCCCCGTCCGCAATGATAACCTTTAAGCCTTTCTTCGTTTCAGTTACCGCCCGTCGCAAGGTGCGGACCATACTAGCAACGTCATAGGTCCGAACCTTTTTCACCCACTCTATTCCTAAGCCCTTAAGCGCGCGTTGTATAGACATGCCCCTACCACGACCGAACCTACTAGTTTCGCTTGAAGGCAAAAATTGCCATCCTGTCGCCGAAGCATACCCGTTTTGCATAATAACAAGAACTGAGTCGTCTTCGTTAAAGTTCGCACTGGCCACGCCGGAGGACAGTCCATTATGCCAAAAGCCACCATCTCCCATTATACTGACAACTTTTTTACCAAAACTAGGTGCAACACCCGCTGAGCTTGCCAATCCCAACCCATAACCAACGACGGTATTTCCTATATTGAAAGGAGGCAACACAGCAAAGGTATGACAACCAATATCTGCGGCGACATGGGTGGGCCCCAATTCTTTTTCCAAAATTTTCATTGCACTGAAAACTGGCCGTTCGGGACAACCTGTACAGAAACTTGGTGGCCTTGGTGGAAGCGCCTCGCCTAATAAAGCGGTTGCTTGGTCAGTTAACTTATCGATCCTATGCGTAATCAACTCTCGTCTGGCATCATGATCTGGGTCCGACCATGCCTCTGCCAAAAATTGCTCTATCCCGCGTTGCATAACATCAGCAGTATATTCACCACTCTTAGGCAAGATCTCTTTCCCCACAACCTTGGTACTTTGATTTGCTTGCCGGAGGGCAACATTGATAGCCTGCTCAATATACTCTGGAAAACCTTCCTCAACTACCAAGACACTTTTTTTATCCATACAAAAACTAGTTATTTCTCTGGGCACTGTAGGATAAGCCACATTCATGACATAAATAGGGACCTTTGTATTGCCATATATATCTGACAAACCGAGACGTTCTAATGAGCGCACCACACCATTATAATGACCTCCTAGGGTAATGATCCCAATATCACAGGAGTCCGGGCCAAAAGTTTCATTAAATTTGTTCTCAACTATGAATTTTTCTGCAGCAGGAAGCCGAGACTCAACCTTCTTCTTCTCTTGCAGGTAAGTGGAGGGTGGTAGACAAAATTTCTCAAAATCAAAGTTTGGTTCCTGCAATACCTGTTTTCGAGATACCAAGGGCTCCCGATTGTTCCTTGCCACAAAATTTCCTGTAACGTGGCACGCCCGTATTCTGAGCTGCAACATAACGGGCATATTGCTAGCTTCAGATAAATCAAACCCTCTTTCCACAGACCGCACTATACTGTCCAGATCGGGGCGAGGATCCAGCAAACACATGGACGACTTCATCGCATAGGCATGGCTCCGTTCCTGAATAATACTAGCGCCTTCGCCATAATCCTCGCCTATAACAATTAATGCCCCTCCCACAACCCCAGCTGAAGCAATGTTGGACAGCGCATCAGAGGCAACATTGGTACCCACAACAGATTTCCAGGTTACCGCACCTCGCATAGGATAATTAATTGAAGCCGCTAACATTGCAGCGGCAGCAGCTTCCCCAGTTGGGGTTTCCAAATGCACTCCGAGCTCATCCAACAAATCACTAGCATCAACCATTACGTCCAGAAGCTGGGATATCGGTGAACCTTGATACCCACCAATATAACTGACTCCCGATTGAAGGAGAGCCTTGGTAACTGCTAGGATGCCTTCACCAGAGAAAGTCTCTCCAGCACCTAAGCGAAGCTGCTCTACTTCTTTTTTGAATGATCGTTCCATATGTCACCTAGCGAAATGGAGTTAATCCGGCTTTTGTATAAATTCAATAGTTATGCCGTCAGGATCCCGGGTATATACAGCTTTACCCCCTTTATTAGGGCCAGCATTCACTACTACGGGTTCACTTAGCGGCTCCGCAACCTGACGCACAGACGCCACCACGGAGTCTATATCATCCACATCAAAGGCTACATGGGCAAAACCAGAGTCACAAGGCCTCGCATCCAACTTTCGCCTATCTTCCGGAGAATGGTACTGTATCAGTTCCAGTTTGTGATTAGGAGCTTGTATATAGGCCACTTCAATTTCAGCCCCTGGAATACCCACCACCTTTTCTGTAAAACCAGGGTCTCTGAAAGACCTGTTGAGAAGCGGAAATCCTAGGGTTTGGGTATAAAATGCTATCGAAGTATCCAGATTAGAAACCGTGAAACTTGTATGATTTGTGCCAATAATATTAAACTTCGCCATTCTTTCCCCGTATCCTTCAACAACAGAGCTAGCCCGCACGATTTATGGTATACGACCAAACTGCTAAACACCAGTTTCTTGATCCCACCATCATTTTTCTGGCACAATACACTAAATTTAACCAGCAAGGTGCCTCATGACTATAGAGATAAAGCGCTTACATCCTCATTTTTTTGCCGAAGTTTCGGGGGTCGATTTAACAAAAAAATTAAGCGCTCAAATACTTGCAAGGATCCAAGAGGCCTTTGCTCAGCATGCTGTCCTCCTTTTCCGAAATCAGGCGTTCGACGATTTATCACAAATTTCTTTTACGTCGCAGATAGGACCATTGGAACGAAATATAGGTGGGAAATTTGGAAATGGACATCCCGAAATATCCAAACTTTCTAATGTTGGTTCGGATGGGAAGACGTTTGAGAAAGGAAGTGATGGGGCAGAATTTCTGAATGGAAACAGCACCTGGCATACCGATAGCTCATTTAAGGTTGTTCCAGCGCTGGGTTCAGCTTTATCCGCGAGGGCGGTACCTCCAAAGGGCGGCGAAACACAATATTGCGACATGAGAGCGGCCTACGACGTACTAGACGAAGAAACGAAAACTCTTATAGAAAAATCAACTGCGGTACACAGCTACCTGTATTCAAGCGGGAAGATAAGTGCTAACATTCTAACCGACCAAGAAAAAGAAGAACTTCCCCCCGTACAACACCCCATGGTACGGGTACATCCACAAACAACACGGAGAGCTATTTATGCCGGAAGGCACGCATCACACATCCTTGGTATGCCGGAGGAAGAAGGGCGATCTCTAATCGCTAAACTTAATGACTTCGCCACGCAGCCTGAATTTGTTCATACTCATAAATGGCAGGTGAATGACTTGGTAATGTGGGATAATCGTATGGTCATGCATAGGGGGCGCCCGTATGAAGCAAGGTATAAACGTGTAATGCACAGGACAACGATTGCTGGCGACTCCCCTGGTAACCCCTGGGTTGTGCAGGATAAAGTCGCCTAAATACGAAAGCCAGAGTGGAGAAGGAACATTCCAACACTCTACTTACACTGGAGGCATACATAAAGGCTGGACTATTTAATAAGATATTTTAATAACTGAACATGGTGCCATAATGAACAACCCACAAGGCCATACTTCCCTAGCGCCTGCAGAGACCCGGCAAGCCTATAGAACTATCTCTCGGCGTCGAGCCATAACCCTATTTGGATGTGCAGCAGGCCTACCGACCCTGGGGTTAGGCACGGCTTTTGCTGGCTCTAAAGACATATCTCTGTACAAGTGGGAAGGTTCTGCGTTGGGCGCACAGGCACAACTGACCCTAGCTCATCACAACCCCGAAGAAGCCAAGAACATAATATCTTCCGTAATCCAGGAAATCGAACGCCTCGAACAAATTTTCAGCCTACATCGACCCGAGAGCGAACTAACACTCTTGAACAGCCAGGGGTATATTTCAAATCCATCTGCTGATCTCACAAAACTCTGTAAAACTTCCATTGGATTTGGATACGACACAGATGGCGCTTTTGATATTACGGTTCAACCTCTTTGGAAGGTCTTTACAAAGCACTTCCAAGAAAATTCTGCAGCTTCTGAAGGTCCCCCGAGCCAGGAAATACTTAAGGCTCTAAATTACGTTGACTATCGTGCCGTAGATGTTTCAAGCCAAAAGATAAATTTTGGTCGCCCGGGGATGGAAGTAACGTTAAATGGTATAGCACAAGGATACATTACCGACACCGTTACCGAATTACTGCAGCAGAGCGGGATCACTCAAGTATTGGTCGAACTAGGAGAGACAAGGACATTGGGAGAACACCCGGAAGGACGCCCCTGGAGAATTGGCCTAGCTGACCCCAAAGACCGCACTAAGACTACTGAAACCGTCGAATTGGAAAATAAAGCCGTCGCGACATCATCTGGCTTCGGAACAAAATTTAACCGTGATGGAAGCTTTCATCATCTATTTGATCCCCGCACAGGCCTGCCTAGGAATCACAATATCTCTGTTTCAGTGGTTTCTGATAGCGCAGCGGTAGCTGACGCCATGTCGACGGCGCTCTTTATAGCCACACCTGATAATGCTCGCCCAATAGTTGAACGGGTGGGAGGCATGACGGCTGTAATTAGCGCAACGGATGGCACTAAACGAAGAATAGTCAGTTAAACTAAGAAAACCTATTAGCTACTGGTAGGTAGTTTAGCGAGGGAAGAGACCACTGTGGGTTCCACGAAAATCTTGCCCATGGCACTCTCTAACATCTCGCCTTGCTCTAAATAAACTAGCTAGGACCTTCGCACCAGACCATAGCGCCTGTTTGTAGGGCCTTCCCCAAATTCCCGATGATTACGTACTAGTTCAGACATTTTATCTACTTCGAAATCTTTCTGGATCATTGTTACATCGACATCGTAGATACGTGCCGCGTTAATACCGAAGATAGCCTGCTTCGTATTACTATTTGGCCCCCCCAATTCTGGAAGACTATATTTCTCTCGCATGTCCTCGGGTATCTCAAGACGCCTCATGGCCTCAATTTGCCACTGGGGTGACCCGTACCAAACCGAATCCGTCCCCCACAACACATGGTCCGGCCCCAATCCGGCTACTAAAGTGCCGATAAATGCAGCAGAAAATTTAGGGTGCGCAATGGCTGAGTTAGCAAAGGAAGTACCAAGCTCGCCGTAAACATTGCCTGTTCCGGCGGCCTCTGCCGCTTCGCACAGATCCGTGACCCATTTTATACGACCAGTCCGTTCAAACTCTGACCACGCTTGATCTGGTAGTTCAAGAAACGGACGCAACGCCGAATGATAGAAAATAAAGTTCATATCTGGCCAATCCCGCGCCGCCTTCTCCACATCCCAAGCTGTTGCGTACCGCCATAGACCGCGGAATGATTGTTCATAGTCTGGTGGCATTAAGCCTTTATGAACACATATCGTGTTTATTCCAGCCGCTAGAGATTTCTCGTAAAACGGGTACATAAGTTTCTCGTCATCCAAACGCCAGGGCCATTTCGAGGGACCAGAAGGATCCCCTATGGTATAGGTTTTCCACGACACTAAATCTGGGTTGCCATGGCTTATAGCTTCATCCACGGTATCCAGCCAGCCTGGCTGGCCTGGGGTAATAACCGCATGTCCACGTAGCCGGACACTACCAGACAAGTTATTCACCATGCTGCACGCATCCATTATCTGTTCATTAGAGAGTAAATACCACTCCGGATCATCAAAAGGCGCCCCAGACAGCAATGCCATCTTAGTGTCACTGTTAAACCATAGTTCACGAACATAATTATCGAATTTGTAATCTTTGAGCTTAACGGGATCCTGTTTTGGGTTTAGACTCCAATGTTGCGAAGAATAATTCCCTAAGCGAGTGATCTCTTCATGTGGAAAATCATCTCTCACAAAGTGGGTTTGTGCGTCAAAAATAAATTGACTCGCCAACTTGTCAGCGCGATCTTTCGTTAATCTTGGATCTCTCGCCTCAGTAGCATCGACCTGAAATATCTCCGCCCCGTAAACCTCGTTCATGGCAAGGAAAGCAGCCGCTAAACCGCAATTGGTCAATAAATATTGCCTTCGAGTTAAGCCTAAGCTTTTACTATTTAGGTCCGCCAACTCGGCGACCCGTCCCTCAACCATCTTTTGTTTGGGACTCTGCGCAGGAGGCAAATACTCCCCATTAGATACAATCTGGGTAGGCAGGGGATACGGAGAGTCTGATACTTCCGCACCTTCTACTAATCGTTCCTCGCGCTCGCTAAGCCACCTTGGCATGTTAACAACCCCTAGTGCATTATCAGAAAAAGTACTGTCCTAAATCATTGCTAGAAGGTTGAGAACCCAATAAATTTTTACACCTTGCATTATCACCAATTCTCAGTCACCTGTTATCGACTTTACGATTCTAGCGTTTCTCTATTCGCAAAATAAAAATCACTAAAATAGTCTTCTCAAATTCATATAGTTACCTTGACTGCCTTTTGATAAGCTAGGATGTTGGCGTGAAAGTTTGGCATGGGGGCAATTATTAAGTATGAGTCCGCCTTGATAGCCTAGATAGCCCGTTCTGTAATCAAGAAAAATGGATTAGTAAATAATGGGAATTAAAAAACTGCTTTCGATATTTTTATTTTTTATGGCTTTTGCTAGCCACGTTCATCCTGCAGAAAATTATTCTCTTGTAGATGTTCAATGGCTGAAGCCATTAGTCTGTGAGCCCAACGTGACAATTCTCGATGTACGAAGGTCAGCAGAAGACTATAAAGCCGGCCACATCCCCTGTGCAGTTCACACCAATTATTACAAGGATGGATGGAGAACACGAAAAGACGGGGTGCCACACATGATGCCCACAGTACCGCATCTCGAGGCTCTCATGGGAAAATTGGGGATCACCAATGACAGTCACGTGGTCATTTATGGATCAGGAACGGGTGAATTTGATATCGCCGAGACTACTAGTATTTACCTAACTCTAAAATATCTAGGCCATGATAACGTTTCAATCCTCGATGGCGGTTTACCAGTTTGGATGGATGAATGGTCAACTGACTTTGATGTAGGGGTAACTGAAATCAGCCCCTCCGAATATACAGCCAAACCAAATTCCCATCTGCTGATATCCTCGGAGCAAGTCCAGAATTCCATAGATGGGAAAACTCCCCTTGTTGATATCCGTAGCAACGATATGTTTCTCGGAATTAATAAGGCATGGATGTTAAAAAGGCCAGGAACCATACCAGGTGCCTTAAACCTTCCCATGAGCTGGTTCACCATTAATTCCAGCCTATTGTTCCGCGACACCAAAAAATTAAAAAAATTGTTTTCTGCAGCCAATGTGCCGTTAACTGGCAAAACTATCTTCTTCTGCAATGCTGGCCTCGAAAGTTCCGTAGGTTGGTTTGTAGCACATGAGCTTCTCAATAACACAGAGGCAGTGTTGTATGATGGTTCACTCGCTGAATGGACTAAAAACCATGAACTTCCCATGACTAGGCATATTCAGCTTGACTGAACCTGTCGTTCCGCCATCAATTTACAGCTGGCACGTAAATTTTTTGATCAACGATTGTTAACCATTTGAAGAGAGGTGTTTTGTTTGGACCTAAACAAAGGAATCTCATACTCCTTCCAAGGCACCTGCAACCAAAAATATTTCCTTCCACTCCTTGATTGCAAAAGAAAAGTCCCCATATCATCTAATGTAGGTAATGCCGCGACAGGGTTCCTACAAGAAACCGGCCGCGCTTTGCGGGCCATACCTTAAATCGTGTTGCTCAATGGAGGATATGATAATGCACACTTTCGATCTCTCACCACTTTTCAGAACATCCGTTGGATTTGATCGCCTAAACCACCTTTTCGATGCTGCACTTCGTGTTGACGAGGACGCGTCCTTCCCACCATATAATATAGAGAAATTGGATGAAGAAAGTTACCGAATCTCAATCGCCATAGCTGGATATGGCGAGGATGACGTCGAAGTACTTGTGAAGGAAAATTCTCTCTCTGTAAGCGGTAAAATAGGGAAAGAGAAACAGGGACCCTCCTACCTTTACAGGGGCATTGCGGGACGATCGTTTGTTCGTCGTTTCCAGTTAGCTGATCACATAAAAGTGACCAATGCGGACTTAAACAACGGCCTCTTGAATATTGATCTGGTCAGGGAGTTACCAGAAGAAATGAGGCCAAAGCGCATCGCGATAAACACTAGCAAGACCCTAGGCTCAAGAAAGGCTGCTTAGCAACTCAAAATCATGATGAAGGTAGCGGACATTTTCCTCTACTAGAGGGAGATGGTTCGCTACCCGACCCCCTCCACAATAACCACCTCTCCTTCAGACGCTTTCTGACGCAACTCTATCAGAGGTGCATATTCGGCCGAGGTATACCAACGTCTTGCAGCTTCTTGGGAATCAAACTCGATCACAACTAAACGAGTTCGGGCAAGGGCTCCTTCCAGATTATCCATTGACCCACCACGAACAATGTAGCGGCCACCATAACGCTTAACTACAGCCGCAACTTGTTCTCCATATTTCTTAAAAAGATCAGGATCAGTTATGTCAATCTGGGCTATAACATATGCTGACATTAGCCTTCTTCCTTTCTTACTAAACCCCTTAAAAACAGCTTTATCACTCCCTAGGATGAACATCCTCTCCAAATAACCATTAGCTCAGAGCACTAGAGCTCAAACACTCAAAAACATCGCCACCATCAGGGGAGAGATTCAAAACATGCTTCCGGTGCCAAAGTGCAAAGAAAAGCAATATCCAGGCCGCCTGCCCTGCCCTTTTCCCGGGATTCTTAAATAATGGCACTATGGTTCCTGGCCTACATATCTCTTTCACTCCTGGCTGAGCCGCTACCAATTCGCCAAGATTATTACCACCGGCCGCCATCCATTCCCTAACGGGTACAGTGAACCCCTTCTTCTTCGAAAACGCCCCAGCCCGAGGTAAGCGCCTAGATAGCCACTTCCGTAAAAGCCATTTCCCTAGGCCCCGTTGAAGTTTGGCCTCATCAGGAAGCCTAAAGGCAAAATCGGCCAGCACCGGATCTAGGAATGGCGTTCTTCCCTCCAAACCGTGCGCCATCAGACACCGGTCTAATTTCAACAAAAGGTCATTGGGCAACCAATTTGCAAAATCTCGAGCCTGAATTCTCTGGAGATTTGTGGAGAAAGGGCCCTCATTGAACTCCTCGGAGAATGAAAAATCTACCCCTTCTATAAGTACACCTAGCCTATTGAAGAATGATTTAGGGGACCCACGTCCCCCCAACCAACGGGGTCTTAATTCTCGTCTATACCGACCATAGCCACCAAATAATTCATCTCCACCCTCCCCCGATAACACAACCTTGACATCTTTCGCAGCATGACGCGCCAGAATATATGTAGGAACAATCGCATAATCCGCACACGGATCGTCCAAAGCGGCCGCAATGTTTGGTAATTCTCTCCAAAAATCATCACACGTTATTCTAACTTCCGAATAGGAAGCACCCACCGATTCAGAAATATTTCGGGCATGTTTGGTCTCATCAGTCACCGAACTAGCATCAAATCCAGCCGTGTAAGTGATGACCGGATGGTCCTTTCGCCGCACCATCTCAGCTAAAATGCAGGCACTGTCTATACCTCCTGAAAAAAATAACCCATACGGCACATCGGATCGCTGATGGAATTCAATGCTCTCTGCAAGCTCTCGGTCAAGATCCCGCTCTAACTCGCTCAACGAAGAAACTAAAATCGGAGAAGTTGGCAGAGCATGGTTTTGGCGACGCTCGACAATCTTCCCTTTTTCGACCACTATGATTTCTCCTGGAGACACCCTTTTAACTTTTGGAAATATGGTTTCCACCCCAGGCACAAATTGTTTATTCAAGAGCCTAGAAACCAGAACTTTGGATATCCTTCTTTCCGCACATCCAGCCTTTAGCAATGCCTGCAGTTCAGAGGCGAAAAAGAACCCTTCGCTATCTTCCACAAAGTACAAAGGCTTTATACCAAAAGGATCCCTCGCTAAGACCAATCTCGCCCTTTGCTTATCGTAAATCGCAAAAGCATACATCCCTCGCAAACGATTAACAAAGTCGAGACCATATCGTGCATAGAGATGCAAGGGAGGCTCGCAATCAGACTTAGACTTTAACTTCACGTTATTCATCTCAGAGATTATCTCACGATAATTGTATATTTCGGCGTTACCAATTAAGTAGTTCTCTCCATTATCACACATCGGTTGCTGTCCAGTTTCTAGGTCAATTATGGAAAGACGCCTATGGGCTAGCCCTACATTATCGAACAAAACTTTTCCCTCGGAATCGGGCCCCCTGTGCTCAAGAGCCGAAGACATGATTTCCAACTGAATTACAGATGGCTTGAGACCTTCCCTCATCATCATTCCAGCTATTCCACACATCACCGTCTCACCGACTCAAAAAACCGAAGATATTTTTTGACAACAACCTCCTCAGAAAAATTTTCTTGGTAGTTTCGCAACCCTTGTACCGAAAGCCTTGCACCCATATCACCATCAACCCTAGTTACAGCATCGGCTATAGCTACGGGATTATTGACCTCACATAATAAACCATCCTTTTCATGTGAAATAAGTTCTCTTGGACCAGCTGATGCAGCCGCCACAACTGGTACCTCATGGGCCCAGGATTCTATAATAACGTTCCCTAAGGGTTCCTTTCTGGATGGGCAAACCAAGACGTCTGCAGATGCTAGAAGAGAAGCAACATCTCGTCTCCATCCCAAAAACCGAATCCGCTTTTCTATTCCAAGCTCTTTCGCCCGGACACGTAGAGACCTCTCCTCTGGCCCTGCTCCGGCTATCCAAAGCCAATGTTTTGGCAACATTTCCATGGATTCCAATAACACATCAAATGCTTTGTTAGCATGAAGCCGACCGAGACCTAAAACTAAGGGAACATCCTGCGGAGTGGCCAAGGTAGCTCTGTCTACCTCCTTAGATTTTTCTGGAGATACAAAATTTGGGAGATAATGCGTAGCGCTTTCTGGCCAACCTAGCTTACCAATATACCCAACCATTCCCATAGTGTTACCAATGAGGTGATCACATTTTTCAAAATATTTAAGCTTATAATAGCCCCCCAACCGCGCCACATGAACTGGACCACTTTCTGTCAAAGACCTAGAGCAGACCTCTGCCGCACGGCCCATCCAGCTCAACACCACATCCGGCTGCCATTCTCTAATTATTCTTCTCAAGGTGAACGGGGTCCGAAAATCCAGCCTTCGTCCAAAAGGAAGCAATTCCATATCCACTCCCTTTGCTTTCAATTCATTAACTCTATCGGGGTAAGCCCTGATAACTACTTTTTGACATATAGGCGTTTTTACAAATGCGGTGGCAAGCCTAACAAAAAACTCTTCTGCCCCACCCGTTTCGGCCCCACACATTACTTGCAAAACCTTCACTGAAGACCACCCCGACGCCTCAAATCGACCTTAAGATGCGAAATTAGCGGATAAAGGGCCGACATTAGGGCAACTGCAAATCCCCAACGTCCTTCCCGATAGCCCCGCCTTAAGAAATAACATTTGATAAACCTTCCCAACGATCGTCGAAGTGTCCAAATCATTGGAGGATTTTGCGCCTCCGAGGCCAACAAATCGGCCGCGCGCGCGTCGGTATAACGCTTGAGCCTCTCCAGCATATCGTTGAAGTCCTTGTCAACATAATGGCTGATCGGATTTTTTAACCAACGTTTTTCCCCCAACAAACTCAAAGACGGGTGAATACGCTGGCGTCCCCAACGCTTTGCGCCTCGACTAGAAAGACGCGGCGCTGCCATCACACCCCAAGATCCTCCCCATCCATATTTCACTAGCTTATCCCCTATGTAATTATCAAAAGGGACTAGAAAATAACCCGGGTCCGCTCCATCGATCACTTCTCTGATTTCTAGTAATAATTCATCTGATACTCGCTCATCTGCATCAACCTCTAATACCCACTCACCGCGACAAGAGTCCAAACCCAAGTTACGTCTCTCTCCCTCGATATCCCAGGATCCCTCAATTAAAAAGTCTGTGTAACGATTAGCAATCTCTCTAGACTTATCAGTGCAGCCATCCAGAACTACTACCAATTCATCCGCTGCCACTAAACGAGAAAGGCAGTCAGCCAACTGCCTCTCCTCATTATGAACAACCACCAGTACGGACAAACTAATTTCACTCTTCATTTCTCGACAGCCCGCCTGTGCTGCCCCCACAGAGTAATCGCAGCCTCTTCAACCTGATCCACACTCAAAGAAGACATCAAACTTCCGGTGTTACGATGATCGTAACCCGGTTCTCCTACTAATTCATCATATGTTTTTGGAGTCCTGATCCAAGCGGATTTGGAGCCCCAAGGACCATAATGCGCTTCCTTACTGGGCCCAAATAATCCCAGGGTGGGGATACCAGAAGCTGCCGCCATATGCATCAACCCGGAATCGTTTCCGACAAACAACGAACTTCGTCTAAGTACCGCATAAGCCGTAAGAAGATCAATTTTTCCAACCAAATTTACACGTTTTTCCGCTGGAATTTTCTCTAGCACTATTTTGGAACGAGGCAGCTCTGCTTTGCTTCCCAAAATGACCACAGAGGCACCGGCAAGAATACCTCCGGGTTGGGTCAATCGAAAAGCCAACTCAGAAAATCTTTCAAGCTTCCATTCCTTTCCCTTCCAGTTGGCCATGGCCCCCAAGGCCAACACTTTTTGTTTCGGCTCAATAATTTTTTGGGCTGCCTCCTCTTGGCGATCAGAAGTCCACAGGAATGGAGATGGTGGCGATGACCGCATCCCCATCACGTCACCCAACTGCTGAACTCTGTGTATTGATGGATCAACCCGCCTCATAACGTACCGGCGCCGGGCAAACAACATTCTACTCACGGGAGAATTTCGTAGGTCCACTATAATATCCCACTTAATACCTATACATATCTTCCACAGATCAAACCAATGAAGAGAGCAAACTTTCTTCTCCATGGCGACCAACTTTTTTAGACGAGGCATTTCCGAAAAAATTGGAGCAGCCGCTGGCCCACAGGCAATAGTGATATCTATGTTAGGATGTGATTGAATTAATTCCTTCAAAATACCAGTGGACAAAACTGCATCCCCTATCCGGGTAGAAGTGATGAAAAGTACCTTCATGAGAAAATCCGCTCTAGGTCGCTAGCCACATCATCCCAACTGCGCTTGGATTGCTCTTTCTTTGCAATCCTGCTCGCCTCCATAAAGAATTCATCATCATTTATTAGCCGGACAACCCGTTCCTTAAACACATCATCATCCACTGCGAGAAACCCTGTTTTATCATTCAAAAGACGTTCCCCAACGCCCCCTAGATCACGACTTACCGCAGGAAGGCCTGAAGACTGACTATCACCTAGTGTAGGGCACACAAGATCCCGAGGATCGCCTGGATACAAATGAGCCCTTGCAGCCCTGTAGACTTCTACCATCCGGATATCCGGAATCGGTTCAAAAATTTTGACACTAGAGTTGTGATTTTGCCCGGCCAACTGCAAAATTTCAGTTACCACCGGGTCCGGGACCTGGGTTCTTAACCCTCTAGACAACAGCGAGGAATAAACATGAAGTTCGGCATCAGGCACCTGATTAGATATTTGCTCAAACCAAAGTCGCACCAACCAGCTCATTCCATTTCTGGGATGGGTTGTTACAACCACGCGTTTAGGAGAACTTGATGCCATTCCTCTTGATAATCTATAGCAGTCAAGGGTCGCAGGTGGAAGCATCTCAGCAGATCTTAACTGCAAAGAGTGCGGCACGGTGGAACTCTGACAAAGTGTCTGCAATAATAATATTGGCTGCCTGCTGTTCATCGCCTTCAAAGGATCTGGTTTTGCCAGATATCCTGCATGACCACCCACCCAAAGTGCTGCTTTTTCCGCTCTGGGCACATAAGACAAGAGAGTCGGCTTCCGATGTGCTATCAACCAGTCAGAGTATGTTGCTTTGCATGTTTCAATCGGCTGCCAACTCACTCCCTCAACAACCACCCCTGACAAACATCGATTGAAAACTCGAACCGTGTGGCCACGTCTGGATAAGGCGGTGCTCAACGCCACCAATGCCTTCTCCCCGCCCCCAATTGCCCGTTTGGAAGGACTTTGGCCATCAAAAGGCACCGAATCATCTAGGAAAGTAATCAACATCAAGTCACTTATACGATGTTCCTTGCGGTTCTGCCAAGCAAAGGCTGAAGGCATAATTAGGAAGCCAAAGAAGAAGGTGTTATAATAACTTAGTGGCTTAAGGGCAGTTAATATGATTTTTTATGAGGTTTTATACGATCGAGGGGTGGTAGCGGTTGAAGGTCCGGACGCACGAACTTTCCTTCAAGCTATGATCTCTAATGACGTTAATAATATTTCCCCTAGTACTTCAATTTATGCCGCCATGTTGACGCCCCAAGGAAAATACCTTCACGATTTTGTGATTAGTCAAGTAGACCATAGGTTTCTTCTCGACACTGAACAAGGCCGCATATCGGACTTGGTTAACCGCCTTACCCTTTTTCGCCTTGGAGCAAAGGTTACAATCACGGCTATAAAGGAGGATACCCTGATAGCAGCCTTCTGGCGAAAAGCCAGCCCTCTCATTTTAGCCAGCGATCACAAACCCGGTCATACAACCACAATATCAGGTTGCTCCGTAGTATTAGATCCACGCCTTGCCGCGTTAGGATACAGAGTTATAGGAAGCAAACTTAATATAGAAAAATTTATCAGTCGCGAATTACCTGATTCTGCCACTAAGTCGAATTTTGATTCACACCGGTTGGAAAATGGAGTGCCAGACGGAAGTCGCGATATACAGGTAAACAAATCATTTCTTTTAGAGAGTAACTTTGAAGAGCTTAACGGAGTTGCTTTTGATAAGGGATGCTATGTAGGGCAGGAAAATACCGCACGCCAAAAACACCGAGGCACAATCCGCCGAAGATTAGTAAAGGTAAATATTTCTGGTCCCGCTCCAGTAAATAATGAAAGAATTTTATGGAAGAACACGGAAATCGGCAAAATGAGATCTGTGAGAGATAACGTAGGAATGGCAACTATTCGCCTAGATCGTTGGACAGAAGCCAAAGCTCAAAATGCTGAATTCCGTGCAGGCTCCGCAATAGTGGTCCCCGTCCTCCCTAAGTGGATGGGCCTTGAAAATATGTAAGCCATTGCCCTCAAGAACGGCAACATCGTTTTTCCCTAATCACCTTTAATAATTTCGCCGATCGACGTCTGGGCTGCAGCTAGTCTCGCGATAGGCACGCGGTACGCTGAACACGAAACGTAGTCCAAACCAATTTTATGACAAAAAGAAATAGAGCTAGGATCTCCCCCATGCTCGCCACATATACCTAGTTTGATATCCGGACGAGTTGTTCGACCGCGATCCGTAGCTATTCGGATTAGCTCGCCAACTCCGTCCTCATCAATAGAAACAAATGGATCCTGCTCTACAATATTAGTCTCATGATATGTTGGAAGGAAATGCCCTGAATCATCTCGGCTTATACCAAAGGTAGTCTGGGTTAAATCATTGGTGCCAAAACTAAAAAATTCTGCCTCCTTTGCCAGGGATCCTGCAAAAAGGCAAGCCCTCGGCAATTCCACCATTGTTCCAACTAAATAAGACAATTTCGTTTGAAGAGAATTCTCTATTTCCTTGGCTACAAGGTCAATCCGCGACCTAATAATCTTCAATTCAGCCTTGGTAGCAACCAGTGGGATCATTATTTCAAGATGGACTGGGTTCCCGCGCCTTTGCTTAACCTCCACCGCTGCCTCAAAAATCGCCCGCGCCTGCATTTCATATATTTCCGGATGCGTTATTCCTAATCGGCAACCACGGTGACCTAACATAGGATTCAACTCGTGAAGTTGGGTAGCCCTGTTTCTTACAGCGACTTCCGTGCTGTCCGTTGACCTAGCAAACTCTGCGAATTCCGAATCAGTCTTAGGCAAGAATTCATGCAGCGGAGGATCTAACAACCTTATAGTTACAGGCAATCCTTCCATAATCTCAAACAACTCTACAAAATCATTGCGCTGCATCGGTTGCACCTTTGCAAGTGCGCCTGACCTATCATGACTATTCTTTGCCATTATCATTTCTCGCATGGCCGAAATTCTGGACGCATCGAAGAACATATGCTCCGTGCGACACAAACCTATCCCTTCTGCACCAAACTTTCGTGCAATAGCTGCATCTTCGGGTGTCTCAGCATTGGCCCTCACCTTAAGAGTCCGACACTCATCCACCCAAGCCATGAAAGTATCAAAATCTCCGCCCAGTTCGGGCTGGACTGTCGCAACTCGACCCTCCATGATCTCCCCAGTAGAACCATCTATAGTCATAGTTTCCCCAGATTTGATCGTTTTTCCTGCGACTACTAGGGTCTTCGCAGAGTAATCTATTTGCACCTCACTGGCGCCACTTACGCAAGGACGCCCCATACCTCGAGCGACCACCGCCGCATGACTTGTCATACCACCGCGAGCCGTTAAAATACCAACAGCCGCATGCATCCCGTGAATATCCTCTGGACTCGTTTCCACTCTGGCTAACAAGACTTTTTCACCAGCATGGGACAGCCTCTCCGCCTCATCTGCCTCAAATACAAGCTTTCCAGTTGCCGCCCCTGGGGAGGCAGCCAAACCACGCGCGAGAACAACTCGTGAGGCGTCCGGGTCCAAAGTAGGATGCAATAATTGTTCCAGAGAAGAAGGTTCGATCCGCATCACTGCTTCCCGAGGCTCTATGAGCCCTTCTTTAGCCATAGCCACTGAAACCTTAAGAGCTGCCTGTGCTGTTCTCTTTGCATTACGGGTCTGCAACATCCAAAGAAAACCCTTTTGAACAGTGAACTCAATATCTTGCATATCACGATAATGGGCCTCTAGACTCGCACATACATTTTGCAGTTCCTGGTAAATCTCCGGCATGGCTTCCTCCATAGCCAAGCTTTCGACACCACCTCTCGACTTTTCCTTGAGGGTCAATGGCTGTGGTGTTCGTATACCAGCGACGACATCTTCCCCTTGGGCATTCACAAGGTATTCTCCATAAATTTCGTTATTGCCCGTGGAAGGGTCCCGCGTAAAGGCAACCCCAGTTGCACAGTCGTTCCCCATATTTCCGAAAACCATAGCTTGGACATTGACAGCCGTTCCCCAACTCTCTGGAATATTGTGCAACTTGCGATACGTTTTAGCTCGTTGGTTCATCCAACTACCAAACACAGCGCCAATGGCACCCCACAATTGCGCAAGCGGGTCTTGAGGAAATGGTTTTCCACATTGCCGTTCAATCTCAGCGGCATAGCTGGCTATTATTGCCTGCCAGTCTTCTGCCAGCATCTCAGTATCAAGGGATAAATTTCTCTGCTCTTTATAATCTTCTAATATATCCTCAAAATGATGATGGGCTACGCCTAACACAACGCTCCCGTACATTTGAATGAAGCGCCTGTAGCTGTCATAAGCAAACCGCCTATCCTTACTTTGCTCAGCCAAACCTTCGACTGTTTTATCATTTAGACCAAGGTTTAGTACGGTATCCATCATACCCGGCATAGAAGCTCTGCCGCCCGATCGTACAGATACTAAAAGTGGGTTTTCCGAGCTTCCAAATCTGGCCGAGACAGCATTTTCCACTTCTGAAAGAGCCGCTACTACCTGAGATTCAAGCCCTTCCGGATACTGCTCATTATTTTTATAAAAATTCGTGCATACTTCGGTGGTGATCGTAAAGCCGGGTGGAACAGGTAACCCTAAACTGCCCATTTCCGCTAGATTTGCACCTTTCCCGCCAAGAAGGTCGCGCATGCTCGCACTACCTTCTGCTGACCCCGAACTAAATGCATAGACCCACTTAATCATAGATTGCCCCATACCCGAGCTCACCCTTCTATAACCGAAAAATCTGCAACTGATCCCAGGAGGGCGCCAACCCTTCCCAGCAAACAAAGTCTATTTACACGAATTTCATCATTTTCAACATTAACCTTGACCTGTTCAAAGAAGTTAGCGACAGCCGCCCCTAACTGAACCACACTCTTCATTGCACCAACAAAATCCTCGTCTACCAAAGCCTTCTGTATTTGCACATCCATAGATTCAAGCCTATCAAGAAGTGTTTTTTCCGCCGGTTCGGATAAAAGTTCGGGAACCACTTTTCCCCTAAAACTCACCTTTTTCCTTCTCTCTTCTATTTGCACAATACTCATTGCCCTACTATAAACTCCTAACATCTGAAGCCCATCAGCAGAAGATAAAAAGTCATGTAATGCCTCAATCCGAAGCTGAAGCCGTACTAGATCAGCATTGTCAGGAACAGAGAACGCAGCCTCCACAATATCATGCCGAAATCCCATCTCACGAAGATAAACCTTCAGACGATCCAGGATAAACAGCAAAACTACCTCTCCAATTTTATCCCCACATGCAATATCTTGACCTATATAAGTTTCTCTGCTCCACGCAATCATTGCAGACAACGACACCCGCACCTTATTCTCAAGTATTATCCGCACAATGCCCAAAGCAGCTCTGCGCAAAGCAAATGGGTCTTTGGAACCCGTTGGGCGTTCGCCCGCAGTGAACATCCCAACCAGCGTATCAATTTTATCGGCGAGAGCCAAACAAATGCAGTTTGGTTCAGTGGGACAAGACATAGTTGGCCCAAGAGGGGCATAGTGACCCCCAATTGCTTCGGCAACAGGCCCCGGCTCGCCCTGGGCCAGGGCATAGTATTTCCCCATCACACCCTGGAGTTCAGCAAACTCGCCTACCATTTCCGTGACAAGATCAGCCTTACAAAGTGCAGCTGCCCGCTGTAACGACTCTGAATCAGTGCCTGGTACAAACCTCCCTATTTTTGGAGCTAAAACCGACAGCCGGACAACCTTATCAGCAACTGATCCGAGTTTTGTATGGAAAGTAATGTGCGAAAGACCCTTTCCATGATCAGAAAGTGAAATCGCCTTGTCCGTTTCCCAGAAGAATTTCGCATCGTGTAATCGTGCCCTCAGAACACGTTCATTCCCATCTACTATCCCATTGGTTTTAGAAAGACTCTCTATGTTAGACACCATTATAAACCACGGCGCCAATGCTCCCTCTTTGGTGTGCAACGGAAAATACTTCTGATGGCTTTTCATGGAGGTAATCAGAACCTCATCGGGTAATGTCAAAAACTCTTGCTCTATCGCCCCCATAAATACCACCGGCCATTCCACAAGGCCCGCATTCTCATTTACGATGTCACCATCCAAATTTGTAGACAAGCCCTTTGCCGTAGCTAGGGCCAAAGCATTTTCCTCAATAGTTCTTTTCCGCGCTTCCCTATCAATCTGAACATATGTTGACTTTAATTGATCCTTGTACTCGTCAAAATTAGCGGGAGCGAACGTATCACAAGCCAAGAATTTATGCCCCCGCGTTTCGCTTCCAAAACAAAGTGTTTCTCCCGACCCCTTCCCGCGGACTACACCTAAATCAATACCCCCATTTACAACCTTCCCATCAAAAATACATAAAATAGACTCAATTGGACGCACCCATCTAAAGCTTCCCGCACCCCACCGCATGGACTTAGGCCAGCGCATCTCGCTCAAAATCTCTTTCACCAATTGAGACAAAATATCTCTGGTTTTACGACCTCCGACACGAAGGCGTGCTACATAAAATTCATTATTTTTGATTTTTTTTATCTCTATATCGGGATGATCTACCGAATCATAGCCCACTGATTCTAAAAAACCACCGACCGCCTTAGGGTTTGCACCTACCTTTGGTCCTTTTCGCTCCTCTATAATTTCTTTCTGTTCCTTTGGAAGTCCATCCACTAATAAAATCAGCCGTTGCGGCGTGGAATACGATTTTAGCAGCTTAAACTCCATCCGATGCTCTCTTAATTTAAGGCGAAACGCATCCGCCAAACCTGATATTCCCTTATCCTGCATCCGTGCAGGCATCTCTTCTGATAATATCTCGAGTAGAAATTCCGACATATTAGCCCGGGGTCTTTTGGCGATTCGAAGCCAACCAAGATTCGCAGCAGTTTCTTGCTAGAGCACGCACGCGGCTTATATATGCCTGGCGCTCAGTAACACTAATGACCCCGCGAGCATCAAGTAAATTAAATAGATGACTTGCCGCAATGCACTGATCATACGCGGGTAAGGTTAAACCATTCTCTAAAAGGTCCGCACATGAGACTTCTGCATCATCAAAATTTCGCCTTAAGATTGTTACATTGGCTTTCTCAAAATTATAAGCGGAATATTGTCGTTCAGATTCGAGAAATACGTCCCCATAAGTTACCCCGGCACCATTCCAATCTAGTTCATATATATTTTCTACTCCTTGAACATACATCGCCAATCTTTCCAAGCCGTAGGTCAATTCCCCTGAAACGACCTCACAATCAATTCCCCCCACCTGCTGAAAATACGTGAACTGAGACACCTCCATCCCATCACACCATACCTCCCAGCCTAAACCCCAAGCTCCAAGCGTTGGACTCTCCCAATCGTCCTCTACAAAACGCACATCGTGCTTTCTATAATCTATTCCTAAGGCCAACAAACTATCCAGATAGAGCCGCTGTATCTCCTTCGGAGACGGTTTCAAAAGCACCTGGAACTGGTAGTAATGCTGCAGTCTATTTGGATTTACCCCATAGCGGCCATCTGCCGGCCGTCTGCAGGGTTGAACATATGCTACGCGCCAGGGATCCGGCCCTAAACTCCTCAAAAGAGTAGCAGGATGAAATGTCCCAGCACCAACACTCAAATCGTAAGGCTGCATCAGCACACACCCTTCCGAAGACCAATAGCCCTGCAATGTCAAAATCAACTGCTGGAAAGACGTTGCGGTCCCCGTATTTGTCTGGCTCAACACTGTTCAATCACCAGACAGATAACGATATTTTGGATGACACTTAGATTCGATCATTACCAACTCTCAACATCACGGAAGTAAACCCGCCACAATCATGCTCGTATCATCACTTGCCACAATCCTGGGCATCCTAATCCCTATTTTACCCAGGATATGGACAATCAGGTTGGCCGCAGGATTTAGCCCCCTTAGTCGCCGAATAGTATGTGCCGCAATGAGCGCACTGAACCATATCCTCAGCCTCCAGCACCGAAGAAGGCTTCGGGCTGCGTTTTTTGGCATTTCTAACCTGCGCCCGTCGCTTTTTGTCAATACGCCCAATTAGCTTAAAGCCGTACCATACAATCACAATTATAGCGATGGTGAAGAGCAGCTTTTGTATACTAAACCCGAACATACCCCTATTTGAACAGTCCAGACCCGAAGGTCAAGCGTTTCCAGCGTATTAACCCAAAATCCAGCTTTTAACTCAGAAACTCCTACTCCAAAATAAGCCCTAAAGCCCATACCTTGACCAGAGGGCTTGCGCTTCCACCTGACACCATAGCTTATCTACAAACTCGGCCGGGAAGTGCCCATCAAAAAAGTTATTTTGGCCTACTCCCATTCTCCTCCGGAACCAATTTTTTGGCGCCTCCACAAATTTAATCCGGACATCCTCTCCAAAACGTTGGCGGGTGATTGAATAGAGGTCTCCCAATCCGTCAACTAGGCCCAGCTCTAGCGCACGTTTGCCAGTCCAGACATCCCCATTAAAAAGAATTTCCGCGTCTCCATTGAGTCGTTTCCCACGGCGTTGCTGAACATACTCTATAAAGCCCTCATAAATCTCTTTCTGTATACCCTTCAGCATGGCAATCCCATCGGGATCCTCTGCCTTAAAGGGATCCAACATCGCCTTGTGTTTGCCCTCAGAGTAAACTCGCCTCTCTACACCCATACGATGGATTGCCTCCTGAAAACCAAAGCCTGAAGAAATAACCCCAATGGAGCCAACAATTGAATTTGAATCAGCAAAGATCTCATCAGCTGCACAGGCGAGCCAATATCCCCCCGACGCTGCAACATCCTCCAAAAATGCAAAAATTGGGAGACTTTTCTCAGATGCCAAAGCTCTAATACGACGACTGATCAACGCGGATTGCACAGGGGAACCACCAGGCGAATTAATGGATAAAGCAATAGCTTTAACCCCCCTCATGGAAAATGCCCGCCGAATAGATTGGTCCAAAGAGGCTATACTCAACCCTCCGGAAACAGGCCTCCCAGAAGCGGCAATAACGCCCGACAACCTCAAAACCGCCACCTTAGGAACGGGCCTGGAAAACGGCCAAACTCTCATTACCCTAACCTTTCATAACTAAATATGCGGCCCTTCTAAGACCCATATCAAGGACTTTAGAACTCCAAAGCGCCACCCGAATATAAAATCTGCGTCGCCGATATGGTGTACTGACCTTCACCATCATGCAAGACTAGACCCGCACAAAATTTGACTGGGCCTCGACGACCCTTTCGCCCCCTTACTATCACCCGCTTGGCTTCTTTTCCAAAGCTTGGCCAAATCGGGAATACACTTATATCCCCCGCAACCTCTCGCACCCTGGACAATAACTCATCTACGCGATCGGCACGATGAATAAAAGTGAGTGTGCCGGCATCTCTGGCAAGTGATGCAGCGGCATAGACCCATTCTCGAAGACCTATTCCAACTTCAATCCTAGAGCGATCCAGGGCAGATGTGGTTTGTGCCCTTGACGCCGGCAAATAAGGAGGATTGATCATGACATGATCAAACCTTGGCTTCCATAATTTCTCAACCTCGGAGACATCTCCCAAAATAAATTTTATTCGTTTTTCAAAGCCGTTGAGAGATATATTCTGGATTCCCAGAGAAAGCAAAGGTTCTTGCACTTCGATTCCTTCTATGTGGCATTCTTTTACTCTATAAGCCAAACACAAGGACGCCGACCCTACTCCTGAGCCAAGATCCATAACGCTATCACCATCGGCCGCCGGAACAGCTGAAGCGAGAAGGACTGAGTCAAGGGCCGCCCTATAACCCTTTCTAGGTTGAAACAACAAAATCCGGCCGCCCAACAGTTTATCTTTGGTCGTCTCACCCCCATCCTCTTCAATATTTTCTACCACCTTCACAACTGGCCTCACTCAACACGTACTTTAAGAAACATTCAATCTTCAATGATCTAAGGGATATCCGCAAACTTATGAACTTGCAAACTGAGTAGCCAATTCGGGTTAACATAACAATACTCAGCCGCTGCGGCCATATTCGCCGCCAATCGACTTCCTGACATGGGCTGTAGCAAGAAATTGCTGAAGTCAAGATCTTGAAAAAAACCTGGCTCGAGCCCCATCTGAGGAAAAACTAACTTCAATTCGTCACCACGAGTGCACTTCAAAGGGGCGCCAGCTTTTGGACTTACACATATCCAATCCACTCCCTCAGGCGGCAACATAGTCCCATTCGTTTCTACGGCGACCAAAAAACCGAGTCTATGAAGACAATCAACCAATTCGTGGTCAAGCTGAAGAAGGGGCTCCCCACCTGTCAAAACCACTAACTTAGGGCCCGAAAAATTCTTTTGCCACAAGGCGCCTATAGAATAGGCTAGTGATTCCGCCGAGGTATAACGCCCGCCCATCACACCATCCATGCCAACAAAATCCGTATCACAAAATTTGCAAATCGCTCTCTCGCGGCTAGGTTCGAGACCGTTCCACAAGTTACACCCGGAGAATCGGCAAAAAACTGCAGGGGTTCCTGCGTTTACCCCCTCTCCTTGCAGGGTAAAGTACATTTCCTTTACGGTATATGCCATTAACGGACCTCCAGGCGTCTAGCGAAGCAAACTTACTTGTCGAACACCAACCACTTGTGGCCTCTTGCTAGTCTCCTAAAGAGCTAGTTTTTAGAGGCACCCATTCATAAATCTCTTATAACCCTGCATACGTAACACACATGCCGGGCACTCGCCACATCCGTAGCCCCAGGAGTACCGGCTAGACCTCTCCCCCAAATAACACGTGTGAGTCTCCTCAAGAATCAATTGTATCAGAGGGTCTCCGCCTAGTTCACAGGCCAATCCCCAGGTCTCAGCCTTGTCAAGCCACATCAACGGGGTCTCTATTACTAACCTCGCATCCATTCCCAGATTTAAGGCAACCTGCATAGCCTTAACACTATCGTCACGGCAATCCGGGTAACCCGCGAAATCCGTTTCACACATTCCACCAATGACATATCTAGTCTCCCTCTGATACGCAATTGCAGCTGCTAGACTAAGAAAAATAATATTCCGTCCCGGAACAAAAGTAGTTGGCAAACCATCCGGGCTAATGGTGATCTCCTGATCTCCCGTTAGAGCCGATGAGCTAATTTGAGACAAAGCAGGAATCTCTATAAGATGGTTTTTGTTAAGACGTTCGCCCCACAATGGGAATTGTGTTCGGATTAACTCAAGAATTCTCGTCCGACATTCAAGTTCGACAACGTGACGTTGCCCATAGTCAAAAGATATCGTTTCAACTTGCTCGTACTTGCTCAGGGCCCAAGCAAGACAAACTGCGCTGTCTTGACCTCCGGAAAACAGAACGAGGGCTTTTTTGTTATTTAAAGTCATTGGATCATTCTCTTGATTAAACAAGCTCATGGAAAATATCACAGGATAATGTTTTGATGTTACCCCCAAATACCTGATATCGAGTCACCGGATAGGACCATATTTCATCTCTCATGCCATTGATCAACAACCTCATTAAGATGATTAAGTTCCGCTGGGCTAAGCAGTGACATCACCCGCGACCGACCTTTAACTGCCTCAGGATCGCCATTGGCGGAAGCAAGAGCGTACCAAAAATAGGCTCTCGCCATATCGGATTCTACCACCACCCCTTGTTCGTATAGCGACCCGACTATTTTTTGAGACCTTGGATGCCCCGCCTTTGCTCCAATCCGAAACCACTTGACCGCTTCAAGTTCATTACTATCAACGCCAATCCCATCACGGTAAATCTGCGCCATTTCATAGACCGCCTCCCGGACACCTTGGTTCGCCGCACCAAGAAGCAAGTCTCTCGCTAAAACGAGATCAGCCACTACCCCTAAACCTTTAAGGTATTGCATACCTAGATAATATTTTCCAAAAGGGTTCCCTCGGTCAGCAGCCAATTGAAACCAAGATAATGCCGTAGACGGGTTGCCGGCTAACCCCAAACCACTCAAATAAAGCCTACCCAAGTTGACCTGTGATAACA
Organism: Rhodospirillaceae bacterium; assembly: GCA_002728255.1. Lineage (NCBI taxonomy): Bacteria > Pseudomonadati > Pseudomonadota > Alphaproteobacteria > Rhodospirillales > Rhodospirillaceae > Rhodospirillaceae bacterium. Next base: position 45,019 of record PBWV01000044.1, read on the forward strand.
CATGCCCCTGGCTAGCAGCCCTCCGATACCACTCCATTGCAGTGATAGCGCTAGATTCAATGCCCTGACCAAAACGGTAAAGGGTAGCCAAGTTATATTGCGCTGTAGGGTTTCCGGTAAGCGCCAAAGGCAGCCAAATTGAATACGCCAATTCGTAATCCCCACTATCATAGGCTAACTCAGCTTCATTTAGGTCAGCGACCGCTCTAGAGGGAATTAACTGCAATCCAACCAAAATTCCGACCAAACAAGCCATATTATGGAAAACTTTGAATATCATCTCACTTGACCTACGGTATTTAGATAAACAAGTTCAAACCTAACATACTTGCAAACATCTCTTGTCGATATATACAGGAATGATAAAGATATTATGAACTTGGTTAAAAATTGGCCAAATCATTGAAATAAGGTTCTGCACCAATATAAATGGGGTATCACCAACCAAAAATTGCGGATTTTGTTATACGCTCAGCCTTTATTGTGGATGGTAGCGGCGGCCCCGGCTTTATTGGGGATGTAGCCGTTACTGATGACAGGATAGTTGGCATTGGCGATTTGAGTGAAACTACGTCGGGCATGGAAAGAAATGGAAAGAATCTTGTACTCTCTCCCGGATTCATCGATGTCCACACCCATGACGATCGGGCTCTCTTATCCACTCCTACACTAGACTTTAAAGTGAGCCAGGGTGTCACCACTGTAGTCACTGGCAACTGCGGGATCAGCTTAGCACCATTAAGCGGGCAAGAAATACCCCCTCCACTTGATCTAATAGCAACCGAACCCAGCCAGTTATTCGCAAAATTTTCTCACTATCTAGAAGCCCTAGATCTTGAGCCACCGGCCGTAAACACTGCAGCCCTGGTTGGACACTCGACCCTTCGGATCGACTCTATGCAAGACCTTCAACGCCCAGCTTCTAATAATGAAACCAATATGATGAAGCAAAAGTTGGAAAAATCTCTTGACGCGGGAGCTATAGGCTTTAGCACGGGCCTTGCCTATCAGCCCGCCTCGCATGCCTCCACAGAGGAAGTGATTAGCCTTGCGAAAAGCCTTCGCTCAGTGAAAAGCGTTCACACAACCCATATGCGGAACGAGGGGAATTTTATCAAAGATTCTTTAGAAGAAACATTCCAAATAGGACTCGAGGCAGAAGTTCCTATTGTCATTTCCCATCATAAAGTAGGAGGGAAGGCAAACTTCGGAAGATCAAAAGAAACCCTTGCCATGATTGATAGCGCACGGAAACGTCAACCCTTAACTTTCGACGTCTACCCTTATGTGGCAAGCTCAACCATACTAGGTGTAAAAGGGCTAGACTCTGCCTCTAAGATAATAGTGACCTGGTCTAAGAAAAGGCCTGACCTCGCGGGTCGTGATTTATCAGCCATAGCTAAAATTCTTGACTGCCCACCGAAAGAGGCGATTAAGGCCTTATCGCCTGCTGGTGCTATATATTTTATGATGGACGAAGATGACGTACGCCGAATAATCTCGCATCCAGCTGCAATGATTGGGTCAGATGGATTGCCACATGATGCCCACCCACATCCTCGCTTGTGGGGAACTTTTCCGCGAGTTCTTGGGCACTACTCTCGAAATACTCAATTGCTGACACTCGAAGAATCTGTAAGACGAATGACGTCCTTGCCAGCAACAGAGTTTGGTTTGTCGGGACGTGGACAAATTGCCGTAGGCAATTATGCAGACCTAGTACTTTTTAATTCAAATACAATTATAGATCAGGCTACTTTTGAAAAACCAACGGAAAAAGCCGATGGCATTGAACTAGTCATGGTTAATGGCCGCACTACCTGGGAGAACAAGAAATCTACGGGCTCTCGACCTGGCAAAGTCGTTCGACGAGGTGATTCCTAAAATAGTATTTACCCATTACTACGCTCGACACATCAACCTCCCGCGCCTCAGGAAACTTCACCCCTCATTCACGTCCGACCTTTTTTACTAGCGGCAAAAATATGAGACTCAAGGCTAAGCAAATAGCCACTACGGTTGTTATTTCATTGAATGCCAATATCATAGCTTCTCTTTCACCTAAAAGTGCATACCGTTGGATAGATGCAATTGTCGCCGATGGGGACTCCCCTAAAATCGCAGATCCTGCAGACTCGAGGACCCCTAAGGTCTCCTGCGTTGTAGGATCACCCGCAACTATCGACTCACGCATCACCTGGTAGTGATGCCTGGTGCGAACGAACAAATAATTGTTAGCTATAGCCACGCATATCGCCCCACCTAGCCGCATGCTCAATTGAAACAAGGCCGTACCCGCCTTTACCTGCCGCTCCGGTAACGAACCAACAGCCAGTCCGACCATAGATAAAAAGCACATTTGCGTAGCGATTCCTCTCAGGACCTGGGGCCACAAGAGTTCAAAAAATCCAGTATCAAAGTTAAGTTGCGCCTGATACCAAGTCCCAAGAGCCATCAAACTGAATCCAACTATCGCCACGTTTCGCAAGCTAAAGGTGCGCATTATCCACGGCATAAAAAATGTACACACCATCATTGTTAGCCCCAACACAACCAGCATTGAACCAATTTGCCAGGTATTTAGACCGAGAATTCTAGATAGAAATAATGGCAACAAATACAAGGGAACAAACATTCCTGCCCCAAACACAGCTAAATAAAAAGATCCAAAAGAAAAATTAATATTCCCAAATACTCGCAAATCAATCAGTGGGTTTTTGCAGGCAAGCTCTCGCCACACAAATAAAATTCCGGCTATCAATGACATTATGGAAAGCAAAATAACCATCTCGGAACGAAACCAATCCTGCCTTCTACCTTCCTCCAAAACTACAAGGAGAGAAATAAAACAAGTAGCCATGAGGGCGATACCCAGCAAATCTACATCTTTAAAAATTGACCAATTTGGTTCATCTAGATCCACACAGAAAAAAACTAAGGCAGCGGAAATAAGAGCGAATGGCACACTAAAATAAAAGAGCCACGGCCAAGAAGCTTCTTCACTTATCCATCCACCCAAACTTGGGCCCAAAGCCATGGCACTTGTGCCAAGCAAGGAGACAATTGCGAGGAGGTAGTTCTGATAGTGCTTGGGATAAGAGGCATAGATCGCTGCAAAAATCATAGGTGCTAACCCCCCTCCCATTAGGCCTTGTAACGACCGGAACACTATCATTTCCTCAATACTAGTTGCCTGAGCGCATCCAATGCTCGCAGCACCAAAAGCTAGGGTGCAGATTGTGAACAACCATCGTGTCGACATCAACCTAGATAGCCATCCCGCCATTGGAATCATTATAACTTCTGCTATGAGAGCCGATGTCAGCACCCAACTTACCTCTTCAGGGCCCGCCGCCAAACCACCTTTTATCTCGTCAAAAGAACTTCCCACAATTTGAATGTTAAGAACAGCGAGAAACATGCCCATTGCCATTCCTACAAAAGCAACCAACCGTTTGAGTTCCACGCGGTCCGCGGCATCTCCTTTCTTCTCGTCTATCAAAACAGGGTATCCTTTAGAAACGACCATACAGATCGCGCCATAAGAGGCAGTATCAACATTTGGAATTCACGAAACTTTATGAACGAAGACCCTCGATGACTTCATGTACCTCACCACACCAAGGCCTCCCAACATATTGCGGGAAAGAACCATAGACCATGCAAACTGCACTATCCCAAGCAATGCAGGCCTCCAGGATAGGACAAACTGCCGTAAATAAGTAACCCCGTCAATCATGATACAGGGGATATCGACTGACGTCTCTCCTTCGACAGAGAATTGTTGAAAGTCACTTTGCACTCGATCGTACAAAATTGCTTTGTACTTCTGCTTTGAGCCCGTCGCCTCCCTTTGCCACCCCCCTTGAAAAACAACACATTACACTGCTTGCATCGACCTACTTTCCTATCTCGTAGAGTTTGGCCCACCTGAAGCCATAGCCACGATGAAAAGTCTCTTGGCACACATCTAAATTCGAGTCCAGACTTATACGCGTTTGGCGAATAAGATGCCTCCACTCCCGATTGACGCGACCAACCTTCGGCATACTTTGTGGTAGCATGCTCAGCATCCCCTGAAGCGGAAATCGACAAAACAGCTCGGATGGAGGTCACTTCTTGCTCCCAGGTAGCGATAGATTCCGCCTGGTCCGACGGATCTTTGAGTAGTCCGAACCGCCCTGCAAACTCCAACACCTGTTCAGGCGTACAATCAAGATTCGCGAACTCTAAGCAAATCGACTCCGCAAATTCTTCCCGTAAACAGGCCAGAGCCTGGGCTTTGGTAGCACTATTCGCGTATAGCACTCCATCCACACATCTATAACCAGAACCTGAAATCTGCCAAGTAAACCAGATCATTAGGGTCCACTCTATCTCCCTTTTACCGCACTCCCTTCTAGCATACCTAAATCATACCCGTTAAACTACGTAAGCAAAGCTCCAATTATTTAGTGGGAGTACCATCAGCAATTAGGGAACCTATAATGGCCCCATTTCAGACAATATGCGAAGACCTCAAATTTCCAGAGGGCCCTATCGCCATGCCGGATGGGTCGATAATTTTAGTTGAAATAGCCCGGGGTACACTTACTCGCGTTCTTGCCAGTGGGGAAACAGAAGTCATTTGCGAAACCGGAGGAGGCCCCAATGGAGCCGCGATAGGCCCCGACGGCGCTTGTTATATCTGCAACAATGGAGGTTTCGACTGGGACAACGACCCGAAAACTGGAACATTGAGACCCTTAAGCCAATCTAAAGACTACGTTACGGGCCGTATAGAGCGGGTTGACCTGGCGACTGGCAAAATAGAACGTTTGTACGAAAAGTGTGGTGACCACAAACTCAACGGCCCGAATGATCTAGTCTTTGATAGAAAAGGGAACATGTGGTTCACAGATCTTGGCAAAACCAGGTTACGGGATAGGGATCATGGAGCAGTGTATTGGGCCCGCCCAGACGGATCTGAGATCAGGGAGGTTATCCAGCCCATCACCACACCAAATGGCATTGGCCTCTCACCAGACGAAAAAACCTTATTCGTCGCGGAAACAGAGGGGGCGAGATTGTATGGATTCCCCATAATAACAGACGGCAAAGTTGAAAAATTGCCTTTTCCTGGATCATTAAATGGAGGAAAACTAATAACTTGTGATGGAGGACTGAGACGATTTGATTCCCTGGCACTCGAAGCTAACGGAAACATATGTGTGGCTACTCTTGTTACAGGCGGAATAACGGTAGCAAACTCCAACGGAGGGACAGAGGAATTCGTCCCAACCAATGACCCATTTACCACCAATATCTGCTTTGGTGGACCTAAATTAGAGACGGCCTTCATAACACTTTCATGGCACGGACTATTAGCCAAGGTTAATTGGCCACGCGCAGGCCTTCCTTTAAATTTCTTAAATACTTGAGCCCGTCGGCCCCATTTTATTCGGGTTGAAGCGTCTATTCATTGACCCCTGAAACTCACAACTTGCACTTTTTGAAGGCGCTTGTTGTTATTTGACTGGCGCTCACCGGAACCTCGTTTTTTAATTCTCGAAAACAGCTACCAACCTAGTCTCGATACTTCTACGAGGAAGTGGTCCTCCCACGTTTTCTGGGTAGTCAAAGGAGGTATGCGGACAATACACTGATCGGTCTGGTCGCGAATCGAGCTGCTTCATAATCAACACCTCATCAGTTGACATATTAGCAAAATAACAAAACTGGTGAGAAGCACTATATACTGGCGCAGCCACCAAACTCCCTTCTTCACTCCTTCCAGTGTAATAATAATCAATGACGTCTTCCTCGGGTAAAGACTCCCAGTCTATAAATGCCAATGGATTATTTTCGACAAGATTATCAAACGGCTGCCAGGTGTTAAAAAAAGCAAACTTCCAATTTTTCTGTATCTCCACTCCATACCGACCGAGCACATCCGCTGCTAATTTACCAAGCGTTCTTACATTGTAGTCACAGTGCACAAACCGAGCGTACCCATCATTAAAATCTACAGGAGTTTCAGTCCGCACTAAATGATTCAGTACATACGCAGACTGTGCACCAGTCACACGACAAATGAGATTCTTCATCTCGTCATGGTAAACCCTAGAGACTTCTTCATTATCCCTAAAGTTCTTTACCATACTTACATTGCCATCCATCGTGAAACCCGATTTATCCAAATTAGCCCCACCTGAGGCCACACGATTTCTCACATCAGTAATCTCAACATCATGAAAGGAGGTAGCGGCCCTGCGGCTCTCTCGAGATCCTATCCGAGGAGCCTCTCCCCGCTCTTTCCATACTGGGTCAACGTACCGTACTTTAGCTACGATCCTATCTCTTCCGCGAGAACCCATTCTCTCTGACATTCCGCTCACACCTACTAAACCCCCGCTTCCTGTTCAGATTCTTGTAATTCCTTGAGGAGCTTTTTCCAAGAACGTGGAGGTAACAAACAAATGTTATCATCTCTAACAAAGGCGCACTTTTTCCTCGTAGAATTGTTACGACAGGTGTTAGGATTGGAGTGCCGGCAACCCAGCGTTTGCTCCTCGGTATCATGTTCGGTTAGCGGTCTTCTTTGATCAACTTTCACTATTTATCTTCCACTTTTTACACTGCTCAGTGAGTATAGCAGAAAATCAATGTTACTGTAATTCAATCGTAGCATGATTAACTCCTGTTTCCTCACCTCAATTGCCGATTTTCCGAGTTGGAATATGCCAGCCAAACTGGCCACCTTCAACAAAAGCTATGGCAATATATAGCTCTATTTGTACGGGTTGTAACCACCCTTTTCCGCCACTTAGAAACTAATAGCCGTTTCCGAACCTATATGTTTTGAACAATTTCCCCGGAAGAAGGGTTCCTGACTACTTCTTCCACTACTACTGACCTAGCTGTTTCCTAATATCTTGAACTCTCCGATCCGCTTCCATGTGGCTCAACGCTTCACAACGTAGCTTTGGTCCTGAGTTAACCCATGACACCCCGTCCGCCGCTCGCAACGCATAAGTGCTCGTCCAAGCAAACCTATTAAGGGTGTGCCGCCGTATTGTAGCTGGGGACTCCGCTACTCCAGTCCGCTCCTCGATTGGCACATAGGCATTCTCAAGCCATATATAATGCCGTCCTGTTTCTTTGTACTCCGGTAACACGCTAGATTGTTTGAAACCTCCGGGCCCACCGATGTAAACCTCGAGGGCCTCATCATGGAACTTGAACAACACCCCCCGAACTGCTTGGCCCGAAGAAACCGCCGGAATATTATCGAGGTTCTCCTCCCCATCGACGCATACAATTGCCTTGCCCCTTAACGCAAAACGCTCCTGCGCCTCCGCCCCAAGGCCTCCCAATAACAAGAGTAGGGCAAGCGCAGTGAGAATTCCCTTGTTTATCATTTGCCACCTTTTCAAAACTGCAAACAGAGGCTATGCCTCAGGAAACAATCCTCAAGCAACTTCTCCCAACTTAATCTATGGATCCAAGAAATGTCCAGAAGAGAAATTAGCAACCCCAAGATTCTCACAAAATAAATTCCCAAATGAAGGGGTTTCCAGTTCTGTTGTTGGCCCCTCTCAGGTTCCATAAACATCTAATGCCATCTAAACCCCGAATCCCAGCCAAGGAAAAATGTTCAGACCTCTTTGGGAAAAGAAATTCAACCCGAACTATTGGGCAGGTGGCCGATTTGCTCTACAACCCGAGTATCCACCTCCAGGCCCAACCCATTATCCCTATCAAGAAACAAATTAGTGCAAACCACAAATAAGTGTTTCCAAAAAACTTCGCCATATACAACCCTTCAGGATCGTCTTGCCCGTTCTGCGATTCACAAGTTGGAAAGCACAAAACGGGACTAAAAGTGTCAAACTTTTCTATAAAAAGTGTCAAACTTTTACCCTGCCCCATTTGGACATCTCGTAAGTAACTGTTATTTATCGGAAAAATGGTGCCCAGGGGGTGAATTGAACACCCGACACGCGGATTTTCAGTCCGCTGCTCTACCAACTGAGCTACCTGGGCAACTCCGATCAAGCCTTATAATCAATGGTTAAAGCGCTGTCTAGGTAGACATAACCAACACTACCCAATTTGGGCGGTTAAACCGCCATCAATAACCAACTGAATTCCATTAATATATTTAGCTTCGTCAGACGCTAAAAATAGCGCCCCATACGCCACATCCCATGCATCACCCATACGCCCACTCGGACACATCTGATGCCGTTTTTCTAACATTTTTTGGGAATCACCATAATGGCTTGGTAAATCCGCCCTGATCATGGGAGTATCCATAAGACCCGGTAGTATCGCATTGCATCGTATCCCCTGCCTCGCGTGCTCTACTGCTATGCTCTGGGTCAGTTGCACAATAGCCGCCTTACTAGCGCCATACGCGACATACGGGATACCAGTGTATCGAATGGCGGCTATACTTGAGACATTTATTATTGCACCCCTGCCCAAACCAATCATTACCGGCAATACCTCCTTGGTCGTGAGATACATACTCTTGGTATTTACTGCAAAGACATGATCCCAGTCCTTTTCCTCCAGTTCAGTGGGACCGCCAAGCCTACCAATGATTCCCACATTATTATGAAGGACATCGATACGACCATACTTTTGAACCGCAGTCTCTACTAGGTTCTGCACCGCCTTCCCAACCGTTACATCCACCTTAAGGGCAATGCACTCACCACCCTCTTTCACAATTAGATCCCGGGTCTCCTCAGCCGCCTCCTTACGAATATCGGATGCGATAACTTTAGCACCCTCCCTAGCAAATAATACAGCAGCAGCTTTGCCGTTGCCCCATCCAGGCCCAATCGAACCCGCCCCAGTAACTACCACAACTCTTCCTTCCAATCTGCCCGGCAAATGAACCTCCAATTATCACAAACTCTTGAGCTTCCCGTTACTTAAACATAACATGGACGATCAATTATGGAGAAACAAGAAAATGGAATGGAGTCCAACTCAGATAAAGAGTTTTGAACAGGATGGATATTTGTTCATTCCCGATCTTTTTACTGAAGACGAAATCGAAACATTACGGTCCGATTTGCCTCGGATCTTCTCCCTTGATAGAGATGAAATCGAACGGGATGCTGATACCAATGAAGCTAGGTTAGCTCTCGCCATACACAAATACAGTGAGATTTTTGCCACCATGTTACGGCACCCACGTCTACTCAACCCTGCACAGAAAATTCTTGGAGGAGAAGTTTACTGTCACCAATACAAAATAGTAACGAAAGAACCTTTTGGCCAACTAACCTTTCCGTGGCATCAAGATTTTGCATCTTGGAGCGCCCATGATGGAATGCCTAAGCCACTAGCTATGAATTTTGCAGTATTTCTTGACGACGTAACGGAGTTTAATGGTCCAATCACGTTCATTCCCGGCTCCCATCGCCAGGGGAAACTGAGCTCACAAGCAGAGGCCCTTCCGGGAATTACCCCTCTATATACGATGGGAAGCGACTTAGTCTCCCAGCTTATATCAGAAAACGGGATTGTTGCACCAAAAGGCAAGGCCGGCTCAGCCTTATTTTTCCATTCTTGTCTCGCGCACACTTCGTCTCCGAATATTTCACCTTGGCCAAGAAATATAGTTTACCTAACATGTAATCGGACAGATAATTTTATACGGAAACCTACTCGTCCATATTATTATGCGGACACTGATTTCTCACCACTCTCAGCTCTATCGGACGATTGCTTAAGCACTATAACAAACTCAACAAAAACCTATGCATAAAATTAACCCCTAGATATTTAGTAATTTCGTGGACCTTAAATATGGAACGACTATCACCACTCACTGATGACCAAATGAACGAGCGACAGCAGGCCATTTTGGAGGATATTCGCTCGGGCCCGCGGGGACCTTCTGCCCATGGCCCGTTTCTGGCCTGGCTACAAAGCCCAGACCTTGCAGACCGCGCCCAAAAACTTGGTGAATATTTACGTTTTGAAGCTAAAATGGAAAAACGCCTAGCGGAATTAGCAATTCTCACGGTAGCACGAAAATGGACTGCCCAATTTGAATGGTATGCCCATAAAAAATTTGCAATAGCGGCAGGGCTATCTGAGGACGTGATAGATTCTATAGAACAACGAGAGCCGCCACACTTTGTTAATGAGGACGAAAAAGCCATATACAACTTTTCCATAGAACTGCAAGAGAGCCACTCAGTTGATGATGTAACTTTTGATGAAGCGATTCGCCATATTGGCCGTACTGGAGTTACTGACCTAGTAGGCCTATTGGGCTATTACACCCTTGTATCCATGACCTTGAATGTGTACCAAATTCCATTACCAAATTCCGAGCCCCCTCCGCTTGACCCGTAAGTCACTAGTACAAAAGCAGATATTTGAGAAACCCCACTTATACAGGAGCATAGTATGAACATTGACAGCCTGAACGATATAGCTTCGGCAATAGTCTCTCCGGGAAAGGGCATTCTAGCTGCAGATGAGAGTAGCCCTACTATAAAAAAACGCTTCGATAGCATTGGGGTTGAGTCAACAGAGGAGAATCGGAAAAATTACAGAAATATGCTTTTCACTACTGAAGGCGTGAATAAGTATATCAGTGGCGTAATCCTATTTGATGAAACTATCCGCCAACAATCGCCAAACGGTGTACCGATGGTGGAAGTATTAAACGAAGCGGGAATGATCCCTGGAATCAAAGTGGATAAGGGGGCCAAGGCTCTCGCAAATACTTCTTCGGAAACAGTCACGGAAGGACTGGACGGACTAAGAGAACGCTGCCAAGAGTATGTGTCATTGGGTGCTAAGTTTGCTAAGTGGCGAGCCGTGATAAAAATTGGATCCAACACTCCTTCTGATTTATGTTTAGCAACAAATGTCCACGCTTTAGCTCGTTACGCGGCGTTGTGTCAGGAGACAGGTTTAGTACCAATCGTTGAACCAGAGGTTTTAATGGATGGAACACATGATATCGATCAATGTGAATCAATAACGGAAAATACTCTCAAAGCTTTATACCATGAGCTTCACCGACAACGTGTTGTTTTAGAAGGAACTCTACTAAAGCCTAACATGGTAATCTCGGGCTCCGAATGCCCACAGCAAGCCAACGTAGAGGAAGTTGCACAGAGAACGGTGGCCTGCCTAAAACGTTCTGTTCCAGCCGCTGTACCAGGAATCGTCTTCTTATCAGGGGGACAATCGGACGACGTAGCAACGTTGCACCTCAATTCGATGAATGCAAATACCAATGACCTCCCCTGGAAGTTATCATTTTCTTATGGCCGCGCTCTCCAAGCGGCTCCACTAAAGGCATGGGCAGGAAGCAATATTGACAAAGGAAAAGAGGCTTTCATGATGCGCGCAAAGGCTAACGGGGAAGCATGTCTCGGCAAGTTTAAGTGAACTGCTTAAAACTGATATAATAAAGAGATTATAATCTTTTGATCAAAATCTCTATCCCTAGTAATAGGTGCACTCATCCCAATTCCCACCTCCAAAGGAACTCCTTTTATTGGTGAACCAATGAACCCCCAAGAGGCGTTGATCACACTTTCGTTATCATCGCCAATGACAACCAGCTCACCATCTAACTCAAAAATACCCCTCAATCGAGGTTGAAGCCAATAAGCCATTGCAAGGTTATATTCCAAACCAAGATCCTTTTCCGCCTCTGTTAGGGCATCTTCATTGAAGGGAAACTCTAATCCGAAAAACCCAATGTATTCGAAGGGCCCATCGATAAAGCCACCATCTAAAAATGGTTTTACAATTATTTCATTGTTACTACCTATATCCTTCCCATCATCCCCAGTCGGCAACTCCAACTCTAGCCCTCCACCTAACAACGAAGTAGTACTTACCCCTCTAGCGAGCTTCAAAGCAATTTCGGCTACGTCCAGGTTATCTTGAGAACCACTTCCATCTGATGGATCACGGAACTTGTAAGGTATGTCAACTTCAATGCTAACCCCAGGCATGATAGCAAACTCGCCCTCTGGATTAATTTCCAGCTCATCAGCACTGCTTGTCTCTGTTACTATGTATTCGAACCGAAACTCGGTATCTGGTGTCGGCGACTCGGCAACTAGTGGATGCGCAAGATCCGGGATGCCATCATCATCTGCCCAGCCAACCTTACTAGCTAAAGCGCACATAGCCACTACACATAGCAATAGAACCGGGATAACTCTATCTGCCATGCTTTTACTACCGCTTATGTTCTTAAATATTGTACCGATACTGTCCAACATGCCCTTCTCCCTCAATACACTTTAACCACGCACTTGGTAGCTCCCACAACATCACTTCCGGTCTTCTTCTGGCCAAAACATCACAAAGCCGTCACGGTTCGGCATTCTTACCATAGGCAAAGTAACAGCATTCATTACATCTACCTCGCCAATAATACCATTCTGAGCCAAAATATAAGCTGTAACCGCATATACCTCCGAATTACTCAGAGAAGCCGGTGCGTCATAGGGCATAGCTCTCCGTATATAGTCAAAAATAGTCGTCGCGTAAGGCCAGTAACTCCCCACAGTTTTCAACGGCTCATCGGTGGCAAGAGATCCAATTCCTCCAACAAGAGGGTCAGCCAATCCCAAACCCCCAGCCCCTCTTTGCCCATGGCAGTGCAGGCATCGATCCGTGAAAACTGTGAACCCCAACCGAGAATCGCCTTCACCATTGGGTAAACCGCTCCCCTCTGGACCAATGCTTATATCCCAGCCAGAAAGCGCCCCAGGTTCAACTGAAACCCCCAGTTTGGGCCCCTGTAATTCTCCCCCTAATGCAAAACCTGAGAATGCAAACCCTGCAAAGAATACAAGCACCCGAAACGTCTTATATAAAAACATTAGTTACCTCTCCGTTTCGAGCAATGCTCCAGGTTTGAATAGCATTACAATGATAAAGCTGGCCTTCCGCATACTGTGCAGACCATACATCTCTTCGAAGTTGCGTATTACCTGCCTCATCAGTAGCACGGCTTTGCAATAATGTTGGCAAGCCATCCCACTTCCATGGAAGGCGAAAACGCGTCAGCGCCATTGATAAAGGCTCCCCATCCAGGGCCGCAACAGCCCAAGTTGCCCCTCCATCCGCAGAAACTTCAACTTTTACTATTTTACCGCTTCCAGACCATGCTAAGCCGGATATCTCGTAAAACCCTGGACCATCCATTACTAGACCACCCGCTGGCCTAGTAATGGTAGACTTAACGCCCATCGTGTAAGTGAACTGACGAGCCACACCATCAGGCATTAAATCAGAATATTTAGATGTCTCATCCTTAGTGTAGGTGGGGCCGCTGGTCACCTTGATTCGCCTTAGCCATTTGACCGACATATTTCCCTCAAAACCAGGAAGCAACAACCTCATTGGATAGCCCTGTTCAGGCCTCAACATTTCTCCATTTTGGTAAATCGCTATTATGGCATCATCCATTGCCTTTCGCAGAGGAATGCTGCGGCTCATCCCAGCTGAATCTGCTCCCTCCGCCAATATCCATTTCCCCTCTGGAAGTAGTCCCGCCTCATCCAATAAAAGGTTTAAGGGAATGCCAGTCCACTCAGCACCCGACACGAGTCCGTGAATCATACCTACCGAAACTTGGGTGGCCTCGGGAAACAAATTACTGTTAAAGAAACTATTTCCCGCGCACTCTATAAAATAGTTTCTTGAAATCATTGGATAGCGACTAAGGCTAGCCATCGAAAACTTGAGCGAACGCTGAACCAGCCCGTGAATAAGAAATTCGTGCTCATCTGGGTTAATCGTGGGGCGCCCATTATGGCTACGCTCAAAATGTAACCCATTGGGGGTAATAGTACCTTCTAGTGACTGCAACGGTGTCATAGCCACCCCGGCACCTGGCGCAAGGTCTCCGTAGGGCTGCAAGATTTTTCGCTGGACAGAACTTTCAGCCCCTGCCGGCTTCCCATAGCCCCTGAAACTCGCGCCGGGGATCTTCATAGAATCCGGTAAAAAGGCTCCGATAGATTGGGCGCCCGATTGTGAATCAAATACGGGAGCCTCATAATTTATAGCCTCCTCCGTCGAAGTATCATCCGCCCTTCCCGCCTTCGCAAAAACAGCAATTGATCCTGCTAACAACCCACCTTGCACAAATAAACGACGATCCAACAAGCCATTCTTAGCTGCCAAATCAGCCTCTAACTCAGTTCTCATCAGATCTTTGCCTGCCTTACCTTTACTCTTCATTCAGAGCCCCCTATGACTAATATATGCAATAACCCGTAATACACTCTTGTTCGACGCCTACGATACCACCAGCTTCTCCCGCCTTTCACGCCTCTGTATTAATGGTGGACAGACCATGTCATCGTAATAAGCAGTTTGGCACTTTAGACATTGATAACACTCGCTTATATTTATCTCTCCATCTAGCTGAATAGCCTGAACAGGACATAAGTCTCTACAAATATTGCAACTACTTCCACATTCAGGGCGCCGTTTTAACCATTCCAGCACCCGAATCCTTCCGGCTATTGCCAACCCTGCTCCCAGCGGGCAGAGATACCTACAAAACGGCCTCTCGACAAATAAGCTAATGCCCAGGAGCAATAGGGCAAACAAGGTGTACGGCCAAGAGCGGATAAAGTGGGTCATTATGACCGTATTGAACGGCTCCACCTCTATGGCTTTCGACAGGTAAACCGGACTAAAAAATGTCAAAGACACTAGGCCTATAAGTACAAAATATTTCAGTGCCCATAGTCGCCTATTTACCACAGAAGAAATATTCAACTGCTTGATACTTAACCAACGCGACAATTGACTCACGACATCTTGCAGAGCACCAAAAGGGCACAACCAACCACAAAAAACACCTCTGCCAAGGAGCAACGTAACTATCAGAGTAAAGCCCATAATTATCACAATTAGCGGGTCAAGGAGCAGAGATTCTAGGGACCACTGCAGTTTCGGAGCTCGCATTAATGATAGAAGATGCATTACCGACAACTGAGCCCCTGTATACCACCCCACCCAAATTAGAGTGAAAACCATGAACCCATTTTTAATAATTCTTAACGTTTTTGGTGTTCGTACTATTGTCCCCTGGAGCACCAGAATTGTGCATAGAATTAAGAAAGCGAGGAACATAATTGCAAGTGCAGAACTCGCCTCAAGCCAAACACTTACCCAAAGAGGCGTTACTTTTTCTCTCTTTCTTTGTTCCACAGCAACCTGATGTGGAATAGGTTCTATTACTATTTCCTGTGGCGGAGAATAAGGTAGGCTCCACGTATTACCATAACTCTCATCACCAATAGACTTTATTTGAATTGCCCAAGGGCGCGTCGGATCAAACTTTTCCTGGGATCCAATGGTCAACAACCAAGCACGCGATAAACCCAGGAATGGAACGTTTTCGACTTCCCTCGTAGGCACCCCATTTAGGCTCTTAACCCAACCATTTTGCCTGAGACTAAGCTCAAATAACGCCTGAGTATCATCCTTAAGCGAGAGAGCTACCTCCTCGGGAAACAACGAGCCGCCTGCCCCAAGCCAAATTAGAGCTCCACTAGATTCGGGTTCTTCTATATCCAACCCTAAACTGAGATCATTTGCCAGAAGATTTTCCCTGATTAGCCTCGGTGAGGCGAGGGCAAGAAAAATTTGTTCTTTTGCAGTTGCAAATAATCCATTCACGCCATCAGAACCAACGTCCAGAGCGGTTGAAGAAAAAACAAAAGAGTCATCCAGAATCGCACTTCGTACCGCACCAATTGATAAAAGATCTTTCCAACTCAATTCCCTCTGACTGTGTAAATCAAGGCGACGACCTTCCCTTTCACCAGGACCATATAACTCCCTAGATACAGCCACAGCTCTCCCCGCCTCATAAACTGCCTCCAACATAATCAAGCTACTTCTCTTCGCTCCTTCAGCGTATACGGCAAGGTCTATGGGATTCGAATCTAAAACATCAAGCCCAGATAAAGCACTAACCATTTCCTCTAATGGAAGTCGTGAAGCTACACTGCCCACTAAAGGCTCTTGATGAGCAATGAGCGCCGCTCCAGTTATAATACCATTCATATCGACAGCGGAGATAATTTCGAAGGACTCACCGGCATAGCCTTCTGTCCCTAGCAAATCCCCAACAGAAAACGCGTACCCAACTATGGACAGGAAACCACTATTATTGACTTCCCCATAAACAGGCGCCGCAACAATTCGACCAGACGGCCGGCCGGCAGTCTCGGCACCGGGGAATATACTCTGTAACAAGCTAATAGGAATACTCTCTATAAAATGCTTTGGCCCCATGTCTGCCCTCAAACGATTACCACAATCCACTAACGCAATGAGTATGGAAATCAGGAGAATCTTAACCATATTCATATTGGGGACCTACCTGAAGTGCTTATACAGTTTTGTAATTTTAAGGTATTATCTTGGCGGCACGGTATTGTTGAAAATAGTCTAACAACATAGCGCGTGTATCAACAACCTCAACGAATCCCGCTGCTGTCAATTTTGTGGTACTCGTTAACAAATCCCAATCCTGACCAAAAATAAAGTCCCCGAAAGACCACTGCGCCAATGTGTCAATACTGTTCGGCTTCAAGTTCTGGCTTTCCACAATATTTTTCCATATCAGTGCTTTATCATTCATCACTTTTGTTAGTGTTAAGCCTCTTGGAATACCCAACGGCAACTGAAAAAAATTAGCAATTTCTGGCCACAAATTAGCCCATCGAAAACAGTCCCCATTAGTTACATTAAACGCTTGGTTAGCACATTGGCCGTTTGTAGCTATCCAGATAATAGCTTTAGCTAAATGGGATGCGGAAACAGCCTCCGCAATAACATTATAGTTCTTATCAGAGCCAGGAAACTCTAGAGGGATACCCAATGCACGGCTTAGTTCTGCATAAACCGCAATCAAAGATACCGGGTTTCTAGACTGCTGAGGCGCAAAATCATAGACAAGACAAGGCCGTGATACTGACCATCGCCACTCTCCACTTCTGGATGCCAAGTAATCTTGCTGGTCATAATAAAAATTTGGCCCCATATGTCGTGGGTCTTCCTCCCGGGCTGGCGTTCTGTAAGGTCCCAGATGGCATCCGTAATATTTAGCTCCATGAACAGCATGAATATGCTCAAGGGTCGGGCAAGATTTTTCAACTAGCCCCACAAGATTCTTGAGCATAGTAAGATTTTCTTCCACGGGTTCCACCATTCCTTCCCCGTGGTTAGCCCGTGCTGCGTAAAAGACATGAGTTATATCAGAGAGCCTAGACAAGACTAGTTTGCTAGATTCATAATCTAACAAATCTGTCTCTATATAATGGACGTTCCGAGAAACTCTCGTTGCTCTTCGGCAGAGGCCAGTCACCTTAAAATCAGCCTGCCCAAGTTGTTCGACTAGACGAAACCCCACCGTCCCCGTCGCCCCAGCCACTAATGCATGCCTCCTCACAATACTCTGCCTTTCCATCCAAGATTGGCAAGCTTCTTCCAACTCTCAACAAGATCATGGTCCGGATTTGTTGATATGATCTCCATAACAGACAACCCCTCAAAAGAAATCTTCCCAAGAGCCTCGTGAACGGAAGCAAAATCTACCTCGCCGGCTCCAACAGGGTCATGACGCCATTCGTGGCGGCCCGTATCAGATAGATGAATGAGGTCTACCGCACCCTCCAATTGCAGTAATTCTTTTGCTGGATTTTGTCCTGCATAATACCCATTAGCAACGTCATAAACTATTCCTACGTTTGGATGATTAATCTGACCTACTATATTTAACAGGTCCTTAGCTAACGGCACCGTCGTAATAGGCACATTTTCAATCAGCACCTTTGTCCCAGATTTCTTTGCGTGCTCTGCAAGAATCAAAACCCCCTCGAGAAGCCATTCTAGCATTAGTTTTTTTGGAGCAGGAAAGAGGGGGGACACCTTGCCTGGCACTAACACCACATATGGAACCGACCACAAACCTGCCAACTCAATCAACTCCTTAAAGCGCTGCTGCGTAAAATTCCTAGTGTCTGGGTTAGGGCTGGTGATATTATGGTCCATGATGGGCAAATTAAATGAGGTGACTCTTAGTTTCTCATCAGAGATTATGGCCGGCCTCCTATCACGCGACTCCCTGGGAATCTCTGATACCCAAATATGCGGAGAATTAAAAAGAAACTCAAAATTCTCAAATCCAATTTTTCTTAAATGTCTAGCGGCCTCAAATGCATGGTGACTATAAATATACGAATATGTATTTACAGAGATTGTTAGCGAAGGAGAACTCATTGTTTACTATTTTCTATGCATAACTGGTTGAAAATCATAAAATCAGTTGGCTTTCTAAAAGCTAACCACTACTACATATAGCATATGTAATAGATTGCTACTCAATACTATCCCTCTATTTGTACCCAGGAAAATGATATGTCCCCCAAATCAGCTAGCTTACTATCCGGAATCCGGGTGCTTGATTTTACGGCCTTTGTTGCTGGACCCTATTGCACAAGGCTCATGGCTGACCTAGGGGCAGATGTCGTAAAGGTGGAGCCTCCCCATGGCGACCTGCTCCGCCAAGTTGCACCCGTGCGGAACGGACATAGTACCTACTTTGGACAGTTAAATAGTGGGAAACGAAGCCTTTCTATAAATATTAAAAAGCCTACTGGAATCGCTGCAGTAATTCAGCTGGCTAATAAAGCCGATGTGATTGTCGAAAACTTTAAACCCGGAATAGTAAAGAAATTTGGGCTCGATTATGAAAAGCTCGCCACAAAGAAACCCAGCCTAGTATATTGCTCCATATCAGGTTATGGACAAACGGGACCTGGGGCCCAAAGACCGGCTTTTGCACCCATTGTGCATGCATCCAGCGGGTTCGATATGGCCCAGGCCGAATACCAAAATGGTATGACTACCCCTGCTAGAGGACGCCCCGTGGCTGCAGACGTATTAGCTGCCGTGCACTCATTAGCGGCTATTAATGCCGCGCTGTTCAGGCGCGAGCGAACAGGGGAAGGTGAGTATATCGATGTGGCCCTGATGGACTGCATCCACAGCATCCTTCCCTATGAATTTCAAAAGGCCTATTTCCCTGAATCTGCTGAAAAAGTGCCTGTCTACGCGCCCATTGAGACTCTAGATGGTTATATTCTTATTGCCCCCGTAACGAACAAGAATTTCACCGGTCTAGCGAAGGCTATAAACAAAGAAGAATGGTTGACTGACCCTAAATTTTCCGACTCTAAACAAAGATATTCAAATCTAGAGATTATATACGATTCGGTTGGAGAATGGGCGAACAAACGAACATCAGCCCAATGTGAAGAGACCCTCAACCTTAGCGGCTGTCCATTTGGAATATACAAGACTATTGGTGAAGCTCTAAAGGACCCTCAATACATTACCCGTAACAGTATTGCTGAGGTAGAAGATGCTGCTGGAAAATTCAAAGTCCCAAATTCACCTCTCCATCTTACGGTCGCAAAAGCTTCTCTTGGCACAAGAGTGCCATACCTCGGAGAACACAATAAGGACGTATTATCTGACTGGCTTGATTTTGAACAAGATACCATCCAGGATTTGCAAAATGACGGAACTCTCCAATCAGCACCCTAATGAGGATGAGCCTCAGAGTAATCACCAGGCGGGAAAATTTCTTCCTCAGATTCAATGCAGTCTTCAGCCAACGCCATATTCATTCCTGGTTGGTCTGTCAGGGAAAAGACCCCACTCTGCGGAACAAGTTTATTCTTTAGGAAATGCTGGTTGATTTGGTTCCACTTCAGTAAAAACTCTTGGTACGGAGTATGAATTGGGGACTGTGCAAACGAGAACGGAAGAGTGACATGCGTTGATCCACCGTGTGGGATTACCATTAGATCATGAACAGAGGCATATGCAGCTATCTTTAGTGTCTCAGACAACCCTCCACACCAATAAATATCCGGTTGAATTATATCCAAGGCCTCCGCATCAATAAAACGCTTAAACCCCCACCTGGTGTATTCATGCTCGGCTCCCGATAAGGGAATAGAAATTTTATCCTTTATTCTTCGGTAACTTGAAATTCGATCAGGCATAACACATTCCTCAAGCCAAAACGGACGATACTCAGCAATACGTTCCGCTAATGATAAAATATAGGGAACATCCATACTTTGCCAACAATCGAGCATAATCGCATCATGATCCCCTAGAGTTTCTCTGAGGGTCTTCACTAAAGTCACATTTTTATCTAATCCTTCGGGGCCACTCATAGGGCCATGGCGGAAAAACCATTTTTGCGCTGTGTACCCCGCCTGTTGGGTCTCTTTCGCTCTTTGCCTCACCAAGCCTTGATCTTCAACGTCGTAGCCTAACATACTGGCATATGCCGGCACCTCCTTCCTAGTGGGCCCGCCTATGAGCTTATGAACGGGCGCTCCAAAAAACAGACCCTTAAGATCCCAGAGAGCACAGTCAACCACACTTACCGCCCACATCGCCTCACCTTGTCTGCCATGGACAAGGCTTCGGTGCATCTGATCCCAGAGTAACTCGCTTGCCAAAGGATCCTTGCCCAATAACAGCTCCCTCAATTGGGTCGCAATGATGTAGGCCACCGCATCAGAAGTCGGACCAAAAACCCCGTTCAATCCCTCATCCGTCCCAATCTCCAAAAATACATTCGACAAGCGAAATTTCCCTGCTGAATCCTGGGTGCCTCCCCAGAACGGCATCGCATTTCGGTATTCAGGGTAAATATCAATTGGTCGGGCCAAGCGCGATTCCCAAAATGTTCCATCCCAATCAAAAGATCCTCGCACCTTTCTTAAGGTTACTCTATCAATTTTCATCTCTCTATCCTCGATGTTCGCCGGAAAGCAAAAGACCCCTCATCAGAATTCTAACTTTCAGAGCATAATTAATTTGGCAAGGCTAAGAAAAGCAAAAAATCCAACGACATCAGTAACTGTTGTCAAGAGGATACCAGCACTAATCGCCGGATCCAAACCAACTCTCCACATTCCTACTGGAATCACAATGCCTGAAACACCCGCTACTAGTAAGTTCACTATCATTGCCATCGCAATCACACTTGCCAATAATCCATCGGCGAACCAGAAATACGATAATGCGCCAGCCAAAAGTGCAAAAAAACATCCATTGTATCCACCGACAATCGTTTCCTTCCAAAAAATCCTCCAGGCATTCGTTGCCGTAAGCTCTCTGGTCGCCAGGGCCCTTACCGCAACTGTAAGGGTTTGAGTGCCGGCATTTCCACCCATCGACGCGACTATTGGCATAAGTATAGCTAGGGCAACGATTTGCTGTATGGTATCAGCGAACATAGCTATGGTTATTGAAGCTATTACAGCTGTGAAGAGATTCACAATCAACCAACTTGATCGCCTTCGGGCAGTTTGCACCGGACTAAAAAACAAATCACCTTCCGCAATCACACCGCCGAGACGATGTAAATCTTCTTCATGTTCTTCCTCAATAACATCAACCACATCATCTATAGTAATTTGCCCAATTAGGCGGCCTGTTGGATCCACTACCGCCGCCGACGTCAAATTATATTGCTCAAACTGGAAGGCTATCTCCTCTTGGTCCATGTTAACCGGGAACAGCTTTTGCTGATTTTCCATTATATCAGCCACAGCAACTGGCCTTTTAGTGCGCATAGCCCGACTTAAAGGGACCGCACCAATCGGCCTATGGCTCGCATCTACTACAAACAGTTCATAAAAGTCTTCTGGAAGATCGTCGCTGTCTCTCAGCCAATCGATGACCTGACCCACATTCCAAAGATGAGGTACCGCTACATAGTCTCGCTGCATTAGCCGACCAGCACTACTCTCCGGGTAGGCCAACGCTTCCGCAACAAGCTGGCGATCCGAGGCAGGCAATGCATCTAAGACCCGTTGCTGCTCCTCTTCACCCAAGTCCTCGAGGACTTCCGCCGCATCATCAGTTTCTAGCTCAGCAACATGGCCAGCGAGAATCCCTGGGTCCAGGTGATCCAATACTTCATCCCGAACCTGCTCATCTAATTCAGCCAACATCTCTGGATTAAGATCCTGACCGAGAGCAGTCACGAACAGATCTCTAAGCTCAGATGGCAGAGCCTCAGTCAAGTCAGCAATATCGGCGGCATGAAGGTTGCTGGCCAGTGCAGTTGCCACCTCACCTTTTTCCTCACGAAGAGCGGCCTCCACATCACGAACCAAATCCAGTGAGACGACCTGTATACCCCCCGATTTTTGATCCACCATAAATACACCATTCACTCGTCGGCTAGGCGCCCTCGCCCACCACTAGAGACCCAGTTCAGAACGTCAGCCAGTTTCTGCTTAGTTTACGTCTACAACCAAAAATAGGAAGGCTGGTGCGGTCGAGAAGACTCGAACTTCCACGGGATCTCTCCCACAGCGACCTCAACGCTGCGCGTCTACCAGTTCCGCCACGACCGCTTTCGCCTATTTCCTATGAGGCATGGCTGTACCGAGCCAGATAGCAAATCTACTATAACTGCGCAACATATGATAAACTATTAGCATGGCCACAATCCATTGGACAGCCTCAAATACCGTAGTCGATTACTTGGAATCTTTAGATTTTATGGCCAAAATCGTAGATTCCATTATAGCTGGAACAGGCCCAGAGGTAGTCTGGCTCCTTGAGCATCCTGAACTATACACTAGAGGCACCAGCGCACAACCGGATGAGCTCAAATACCAGCCTAATGCGCCAATTTACACCGCTGGAAGGGGCGGACGCTATACTTACCATGGTCCCGGACAAAGGGTCATTTACTTGATGATGGACCTTCGCAACCGCGGGCACGATATTAGAAAATATATATATGACCTAGAAACCTGGCTAATAAACTCCGTGGCGGAGTTTGGCATTGAAGGTCAACGAAGAGCGGGTCGGATTGGTGTATGGGTTGATCAGGGCAACAATGTTGAGGTAAA
Organism: Rhodospirillaceae bacterium; assembly: GCA_002728255.1. Lineage (NCBI taxonomy): Bacteria > Pseudomonadati > Pseudomonadota > Alphaproteobacteria > Rhodospirillales > Rhodospirillaceae > Rhodospirillaceae bacterium. The sequence continues at coordinate 67,989 of PBWV01000044.1, forward strand.
AATAGCAGCCATAGGAATTCGTATACGGAAATGGGTCACATTTCACGGGATCTCTCTAAATATCTCACCAGATCTCACTATGTACGAGCCTATAATCCCCTGTGGCATAAGAGAACATGGGATCTCCTCGCTACACCAACTCGGGATCCCCGCACTAATGAAAGATGTTGATGAAGCTCTTCTACGTAACTTTCAAAAAGTTTTTGGAAAAATTAGCGTAAATTCGGCTTTGTAAAGCATTTTTAGTAACGCTATAGATCAGCCTCATTATCTCCGGTCGACGCTATCTCCAGTATTATTTGATCCACAGATAAGCTATCGCCAGGAGCAACGTGAATAGATTCAACAATACCCTCGCTTTCAGCACACAAAAGATTTTCCATCTTCATAGCGTCAATTATGACTAAGCTATCCCCAATTCTCACCTTCTGGCCTTTTTCTACAAACAGCGAAATCACCTTGCCAGGCATAGGCGAAACTAAGCGGCCTCCATAGTTATCGCTCTCCTTTATTGGCATACGTCCCAGGAGTTCCGCAGCACGAATTGTATGAACCGAAGCATTTACCATTAGCCCTTGTCCCCACAACCTGTAGCCGTCTCTGCTCTTCTCGACCTGAAGGACTATTTCTCCTTCCGACAACTCCCCCAAAAATACGTCCTGGCCAGGGCTCCAATCGGTCACTACCCTATCTGTTAGGCCATCGTCCCACTTAATCTCCACGCCACCCTCACTTAAGGTGGCCTCCAATGCCACTTCTTCTGAATCTATGATCACAACCCATTTCACTGACGGTATATATCTACCCCCATCTGTCCGCCCAGAAATCTTTGCTCGACGGGTTAGTTCCAGCACCTCCATAGAAACAGCTGCAGAACAAAAACTTTTCTTCTCCTTGTCTTTTAAGGGACCGCCCTGAAATCCATTTGGATACACCCGTGATATTAAACTTGTACTGATATTTCCCGAACAAAACTCGTCGTGTTTCAAAATAGCACTGAGGAATGTGAGATTGTTGGCAACGCCTCGTATGCAAAAATGATCGAGTGACTTGGATAGTATATCAATAGCTGCTCGGCGGTTGGAACCATGGCCTATGACCTTAGCAATCATTGGATCATAAAATATTGGCACCTCATCACCCTCAACCACTCCTCCATCCACTCGACAGCCGGGAATTGATGGCTCCCTATACTTCTCCAAAATTCCGGTGGCAGGCAAAAAACCCTTGGTGGGGTCTTCCGCATATAAGCGAGCCTCCACCGCCCAACCTGAAATCAAAACATCTTTCTGGCCTATGGTAAGACTCTCACCTGCGGCGGAACGCAGCATTTGCTCCACCAAATCTAATCCAGATACCATTTCAGTCACCGGATGTTCTACCTGGAGGCGCGTATTCATTTCAAGAAAGTAAAATTCCTTCTTTGGGCTCACCACAAATTCAACTGTACCAACTGAATCATACTTAACCGCTCGAGCCAAGCTAATGGCTTGTTGGCCCATTGACGCTCGCATCTGAGTGTCCACAAACGAACTTGGGCACTCCTCAATAACCTTCTGATGACGCCGTTGGATGGAACACTCACGTTCATTTAAGTGCACAATATTCCCATGCTTGTCCGCCAGAATTTGGACTTCTATATGCCGTGGTTCCTCAATGAACTTCTCTATTAGAATTCGATCATCGCCAAAGCTTGTCCGCGCCTCGCTTTGCGCCAGGGGGAGAGCTGTTTTAACGCTTTCCACGTCGGAGGCAACCCGCATACCCTTGCCTCCACCCCCTCGACTCGCCTTAATCATAACTGGGAACCCTATCTTTCTTGCAATGCTAACAGCATGATCCAAATCACTTATCTCGCCCAAATAACCTGGGATAACGTTAACGCCCGCCTCCTTAGCCAGTTTCTTGGACCCAATTTTATCGCCCATCGCCATAATTGAATCAGGAGAAGGCCCTACAAAAACTAGTCCGGCATCACAAACCCGTTGCGCAAAGATACTATTCTCCGATAAGAACCCGTATCCGGGATGAACAGCATCTGCTCCCGTTTTCTCTGCTGCTTCCAATATTTTTTCTATCAGCAAATAACTTTCTGACGACGGACCTCGACCCACACATAGACTTTCATCCGCCATATTGACGTGTTTCGAATCAACATCTACCTCAGAATATATCGCAACTGTTTTTATTCCTAACCGCTGAGCGGTTTTCATAATCCGACAGGCAATTTCACCTCTATTTGCAACTAGAATTTTATCAAACAATGTCATCCCCTAGAGAAAAGTCATACGACCCTGAACCACGCCAATGATTAAATTATGAATAGGATTTTCTTCAGACCGCCAGTTCTTGTAACTTCATTTACTATAAAGGGATGTTGTCATGTTTTTTCCATGGATTCTCAAGATGTTTGGTTCTCAGCAACCTCAAGGACTTGCAAATTCTCGCACGCGTTTCCCTTGGCTGGATTATATCATCGACATAACCACGCTGCGCCGCCACGAAAGGATTCGTAAACTGCTCTCTGTACTCCTCCTCTTTCTTCGCGACATCCTCCTTACTTCCCAAAGAGCCCCGGAATATAATCTCAACAGCCCCCTTCGAACCCATGACCGCGATCTCGCCCATTGGCCATGAATAATTAACATCACCTCTCAAATGTTTGGAGCTCATTACATCATAAGCCCCCCCGTAGGCCTTGCGGGTTATGACAGTCACCTTTGGAACAGTAGCCTCGGCAAACGCAAATAATAGCTTTGCACCATGTTTAATTATCCCACCAAACTCCTGGGATGTGCCAGGAAGAAAGCCTGGGACGTCAACAAAGGTAAGTATCGGGATATTGAAACAATCACAAAAACGAACAAACCGCGCTGCCTTCCTGGAACTGTCAATATCCAAACACCCAGCCAAAACCATTGGTTGATTGGCAACCACTCCCACTGTGTGCCCCTCAAAACGGCCAAAACCAATTACAATGTTAGCAGCATAATCAGGCTGCAACTCCAGAAAATCTCCTTCGTCCACCGTCTTACGAATAAGCATTTTCATATCATATGGTTGGTTAGCATTTTCAGGAATTAATTTATCAAGTGAACACTCCAGCCGATCAACAGGATCATTGGTTGGCCAAGTTGGGACTCCTGAACGGTTTGATAGGGGTAGAAAGTCGAAAAACCTGCGAGACTCCAGGAGGGCCTCAACATCATTTGTGAAATGTTCATCCGCTACACCAGATTTTCCAGTATGGGTTTGGGATCCCCCAAGTTCTTCATGAGTAACTTCCTCGTGGGTAACGGTTTTTACAACATCCGGGCCCGTCACAAACATGTAAGATGAGTCCTTAACCATAAATATAAAGTCCGTCATTGCAGGCGAATAAACTGCCCCGCCTGCACATGGTCCCATCACCAAGGAGATTTGTGGTATAACTCCTGAAGCAAGAACATTTCTCTGAAAAACCTCAGCATAACCTCCCAAAGATGCGACACCCTCCTGTATTCGGGCTCCACCGGAATCGTTAATACCCAGGATAGGAATACCAACTTTCATTGCCTGATCCATAACCTTGCAAATTTTTTCGGCGTGAGCCTCACTGAGACTACCCCCAAATACAGTAAAATCTTGGCTAAATACAAATAATGGTCTGCCATTGATAGTCCCATGGCCTGTAATAACACCGTCTCCTGGAATCTTACTTGATTCCATCCCAAACTCAGTCGCCCTATGCTCCACAAAGGCGTCATACTCCTCAAAAGAACCCGGATCCAATAAAACCTCTAATCTTTCACGAGCGGTAAGTTTTCCCTTTGCATGTTGAGCATCGACCCGAGCTGGACCACCGCCTGCATGAGCAGCATGCCTCCTTCTTTCTAATTCTTTTGTAATTTCCTTCATTTCAGGATTTCCTACAAAATTCCTTTACCACGCCAAATTACAATAGGTCGCTAACTTGATAAAATACAGATAACTTCAAAACCTAGACAACAAAAGATGGAGAATATAAAGTCACAGCGGATCTTGGTCATATCATTTCTCTCATGCAAATGGAGCCCCTTACCATAAGTCCTCAATTTGGCCCGGCAAACCCTAATCCCTTCAAACACATTTTCATGTGGCTAGGAAGCGGGGCCTCTATATGGAGTTCTCTCCCGCTATCTCTATGCAGCACTAATTTTCTTGCATGAAGTTGAAGATGTCCAGCCCATTTCATGTTAGCATATCTAGCACTAGAGTTGTACTTCCTATCTCCTATGATGGGAGCACCCAGATCAACACAATGGACCCTTAGTTGGTGCATGCGACCCGTCAAAGGATAAAGACCAAGAAGCGCCGCCTTAGCCGAACTCCTATCCAGAATCTCATACCTGGTCTTAGCCCAACGGCCTTCGTTTGGTCCCACAACCACACGCTCTACACCGCCTACATGTGTTTTCCCCAATAAGTTCTCTACCTGACCACTCGTATGTTGGGGAACCCCTTCCACAATTGCCCAATAAGTCTTCTCAACACGACTACTTTGAAACGCGGAAGTTAACTCCCGTGCTGCAATTAGCGATTTTGCTAATAATAATACACCACTAGTATCTTTATCCAACCGGTGCACCAAACGGGGACGAGGACCTTCCCCTCTCACTAGGCTATGCGAAAGATTATCAACGTGGTAACCCTGTTTGGTTCCACCCTGTACGGCCAAACCTGCAGGCTTATTTAGCGCAATCATCGCGTCATCCTCAAATAAGATCCTCGAACGTAAACCACGGGCTTTTTCTTCTAATTTTCTATCGTAAGAACCTTCTGATTTTGAGTGCTGGAATGTCAGTGGAGGAATCCTGATTAACTGTCCAGCCTCCAGTCGCAGACCACCCTTTGCCCGGGCCCCATCCACACGAACTTGTCCAGTTCGGAGTAATTTATGCACCAACCCATGGGTCAGTGTTGGAAAGCGCCTACACAACCATTTATCCAAGCGGGATTCACGTTCCTCTTCAGACACCTTGAGCATCAAAATTTTGGTCATGCCACTATGGCCTTCACAACCATAACCCCTCCGATCAATCCAAAAACTGAAATCAAGACCGATGCGCATATATAGAGGAGCGCGAAGGACCACTGCCCACGCTCGCATAACTCCACTATATCAAGAGAAAAAGCAGAAAATGTGGTAAAAGCGCCCAGGAATCCGACTGTCATGAGTGTTTTAATTTCAGGTGTAACAAGAACGCTTTGGGCCGCTAACTCAGTAATTGCGCCCAGAAAAAACGAACCAAGTACGTTTACCATCAGAATGGCCCAAGGAAACCCGCCACCTACTAATGGACCTAAGTAACTGGTCAATAGATAGCGCCCTAAAGCACCCGCAGCCCCACCAATAGCAACAATTATAGCTACCTTCATCTACTCACCACTACAAACACGACATTCATCTCTTGCGGTCCAAAAAAGAGCAAAAATATATTGGCAAAGCACTTAATGTGTCTAAAAATTGCTATCGGAACACCAAACTTACCACGAAGATAACTCAAGAACTCGAAGAATCTCTTAAAGCCTCCCACTGTCGCAGTCTTTCTCCTATCTCACGTTCATAACCGTGAATGTTCGGACGATAAAATTGCTTCCTTTGCATCCCAGTGGGAAAATAGCTCTGCCCAGAAAACGCTGATTCCGTGTTATGGTCATAAATGTAACCACGCGAGTAGCCTTGGTCTCGCATTAATTGCGTCGGAGCATTCAAAATATGTTTTGGTGGGCGGAGAGAGCCACTATCCCTAGCAACCGTTTGCGCCTCACCAAAAGATACGTACACAGAATTTGACTTAGGCGCAGTGGCCAAAAAAATAACACCCTGAGCCAAGGCTAACTCCCCTTCCGGAGAGCCAATAAATTCATACGCTTGTTTCGCCGCCAACGCCTGCAACAGGGCGTTTGGATCAGCGAGGCCAATATCCTCAGTAGCAAACCGAACTAATCTGCGAGCAATATATATCGGATCTTCGCCACCTTGCAGCATCCGAGCCAACCAATACAACGCCGCATCCACGTCAGAACCCCGCAAGCTCTTGTGAAGAGCACTGATCAACCCATAATGCTCCTCCTGCGCTTTATCATAGAGCGGGGCTCTCTGAGAGAAAAGTGTTGCTATCTGCTCTCTATCAAAAATAGAACCATCGGCGCAATCAAAAACAATCTCTGCTAAATTGAGCAGAAACCGCCCATCCCCATCGGCCATAGCCTTCAAAGTATTACGGGCATCCACAGTAACAGGAAGCGCAGAACCCAAAGTTTGTTCACAAGAATCCAGTAATGCCTCTAGAGCATCACTATCCAGAGGATGAAGAACCAGAACTTGGCACCGAGACAAAAGAGCAGGTATAAGTTCAAATGATGGATTTTGGGTAGTTGCTCCAATCAGCGTAATTGTTCCATCCTCAATATATGGGAGAAAGGCATCCTGCTGCGCTCTATTAAACCTATGAATTTCGTCAACAAACATCAACGTCTTCAATCCATCTCTTTGTCGCACCTTTGCATTCTCAAAAACCTTTCGGAGCTCCGCAACCCCAGAAAACACTGCTGATGTCGCACAGAATTCATAATTGGTGTGTCGAGCTAGTAAACGGGCCAAACTGGTCTTTCCACATCCAGGCGGCCCCCATAACACCATGGAGACTAGCTTCCCAGAAGCCAGCATCCGACTAATTGGGCCTTCAACCCCCAGCAAATGATCCTGCCCTACCACCCGGTTGATGGCCGCAGGTCGCATTTTGTCCGCAAGAGGACGGTCCAGTCCATCACCTGAGTCTAAGTTAAAAAGATCCTCTGTCACAATCTAACTACTACGCTCATTAACTTACCACCTCGATCTATCTTAATTTCCCACTCTACAGGCTCTTGGTTCAATATTTTTAATAGTTGCTTGGTGGAAGTTATTTTCTCCCCTGCAAGCTCCAAAACAATATCTCCCACCCGAAGTCCAAGGCGAGCTGCATACCCAGATTCAACTCGCAGCACTACTACTCCAATTCGCGTCCACTCTAGCCCAAGTTCTTGCGCAAATCCTGGCGAAAGATTGCCAACAGTTGCCCCTGATAAAGGATTAGAGCCCTCCAGTACCATGACGTCTCGCGGTGGATCCTCCGGCGGCATAACTACCTGCATTGTTGTTTCGAAAATTTTCCCCTCCCTAAAAAATATGATCGGAATGTTGACACCTAAAGCGCTGGTAACCATCCGATAACGTAGACCTTGGGGATTATCAATATCATGACCATCGATAGATAAAATCACATCACCAATCTTGAGTCCTGCCTCCCAGGCAGGGCTCAAGGCGTGCATAGCCTTTATAATCATTCCCCTTGGAGTAGGGAGACCTAAGGCTCTCCCGATTTCATAATCTACCGACTGGCCTAATATACCCGACCATGGACGGACCGCCTTGCCTCCCGCCACCAAACTATCAACAATTACCCTCACGAGATTGGCAGGGATAGCAAACCCGATACCAATAGAACCCCCGCTTCGAGAAAAAATGGCGGTATTGACACCAATTAATTCGCTACTCAAATTAACCAAAGCACCGCCAGAGTTGCCAGGATTAATCGCTGCATCGGTCTGAATAAAGGACCGCCAATCAGATAGGCCCACAGCGCTTCGACCTAAGGCAGAAACTATGCCGCTCGTAACCGTCTGACCAACACCAAACGGATTCCCAATCGCTAAAACTATATCTCCGACCTCCAGACCATCCGAGTCTCCAAACTCAAGAAACGGCAGAGGCTCACCATCCGGGTCGATCAAAAGGACAGCTAGGTCAATTTTATCATCTGAGCCAACAATTTTAGCTTCAAACTCTCTCCGATCCGAAAGGACGACAATTATTTCATCACTGCCAGCAATAACGTGTTGGTTAGTAATTATGAGACCTTCCGACCCGATAACCACACCTGATCCTAAAGAGCTCTCGATTCTTTCACGGGGAACTCCAAACGGCATCCCTTCGAAAAATCGTTCGAAAAATGGATCACTGAATAGTGATCTGCTGCTAGTTGAAACCCGCCGTCGCGTGTAAATATTAACGACGGCAGGGGCAACCTTTCCTACAACTGGAGCGTAAGATAGTTGTACGGCATGTCTATCGGAAGGTATGGAAGGTTCGGCCATCGTCGGCCAAGAAGCCCAAGTAACCCCTAGAATGAGGCATCCTAGAACCAACCATCTTCGGTGTGAGAACTCACAAATGCCAGTATAGACTGAAAAAATTGAGAGCGCGGACTCTATCGAACCCGATAGATGCAGCCCAAATAAGAAACGCTTAGGCCGCCGCCTCAGCATCCTCGTCGGGCCCCGCATCTTCATCTACCGGACCCGAATCCTTCCCCTTTGCAGATTCGTCCCTATCCACAAACTCTATCACTGCCATGGGAGCATTATCGCCAAATCGGTTGCCCGTTTTGACCACCCGCACATAGCCGCCAGACCTATCTTCATACCGGTCTTTCAAGGAGGTGAATAATTTTTCCACTAAAGCAGTATCTCCGCCGAGTCTGGATAACGCCTGACGTCTAGAATGTAACCCTCCCTTTTTACCCAGGGTCACCAAGCGTTCAACCACACCACGCAAATCCTTAGCCTTTGGAAGGGTAGTCTCGATCTGTTCGTGCTTAACTAACGCAGCAGCCAGATTAATAAACATGGCCTTCCTATGACTGTGGGTACGATTAAGTTTTCTCCCACTTAGTCTATGACGCATCTCTGAAGCCCCCTTCCCACAGGCGCCTAAAAAGGCTCCTCCAAACGTTTTGCCATTTCTTCAATATTTTCTGGCGGCCACTCCTCAATTTGCATCCCCAAATGGAGGTTCATGCCATTCAGAACTTCCTTAATTTCGTTCAACGATTTCCGCCCGAAATTTGGCGTTCGAAGCATATCAGTCTCTGATTTCTGAACGAGATCCCCTATATAGACGATGTTATCATTCTTAAGACAATTTGCCGAACGCACCGACAACTCAAGCTCATCCACCTTACGAAGCAGATGGGCATTAAAACTAGGTTCATCTTTCGCCTCCTGATCATCAGTCTTCGTCGGTTCCTCAAAATTGATGAATAACTCCAACTGGTCGGTCAAAATACGGGCCGCAAGAGCCACCGCATCTTCTGGTGAAATAGTTCCATCAGTCTCTAACGTCAGAGAAAGCTTATCATAGTCAGTGGCTTGTCCAACTCGCGTATTTTCCACTTTATAACTAACCTGGCGAACCGGGCTGTACACTGCATCAATCGGAATAAGACCTATAGGCGCCTCCTCCGCCGCATTTTGAGCAGCAGCAACATAACCTTTGCCACTTTCAACAACCATTTCCAAGTTTAAGGAAGCACCTTTATCGAGATTGCATATTACAAGGTCTTGGTCGATGATTTCTACATCATGGCCAGTCTCTATAGCACCCGCCTTAACGGCCCCCGGCCCACTAGCTGTCAACGAAATCCTTTTCGACCCTTCACCATGCATCCGCAATGATATGGCCTTCAAATTCAGGACAACCTCGGTCACATCCTCAATAACCCCTGGTATCGACGAAAACTCATGCAAGACACCATCAATCTTAAGGCCTGTTATAGCTGAACCGCGCAGACTGGAGAGCAAAATTCGTCGTAACGCATTCCCGAGAGTTAACCCAAACCCTCTTTCCAATGGCTCAGCTACTACAGTACCAGTTCGCCCCACTGAGCCATTGACCTGCACATCTAGTCTTGCAGGCTTTATGAGTTCTTGCCAATTTTTCTGAATCACCTAGTCCACCCCAATTATGTTTAAGGCAATGCACTTTCGCCCTAGTATCCCTAAAAGCCCCAAAACAGGCTACCCTCAAAACACACCTTAAAGTTCTTCCTACACCCGCCTTCGTTTTGGCGGTCTACAGCCATTATGCGGGATCGGAGTAACATCTCTTATGGAAGTAATATTAAAACCCACCACTTGAAGAGCGCGCAGCGCCGATTCACGGCCAGAACCTGGCCCCTTCACTTCTACCTCCAACGTCTTCATACCATGTTCAGCAGCCTTCTTTCCAGCGTCCTCCGCAGCCATCTGAGCGGCATATGGGGTCGACTTCCGAGATCCTTTGAACCCCAAAGACCCCGCAGATGACCACGCTATCGCGTTCCCCTGCAAATCACTGATAGTGATAAGGGTGTTATTGAAAGTCGCGTTAACATGCGCCACCCCTGAAATAATGTTCTTTCTTTCTCGACGCTTCACGCGTCCACCTGCCTCATTTGCCATATAAAAACCTATTTATTACAAGCTATGCGCTCTTTTTCCCCGTCACCGGTCGGGCACGACCTTTTCGAGTTCTAGCGTTGGTGTGTGTTCTCTGGCCACGCACTGGCAACCCACGGCGATGTCGTAGCCCACGATAACAACCCAGATCCATTAGCCTCTTGATATTCATCGCAACATCGCGCCGAAGATCTCCTTCGACACGATACTCATTATCAATCACCTCTCGTATTCTGGTAACCTCAGCTTCCGCTAATTCACTTACTCGATTACCCTCACCAACCCCCGCCTTCTGGCAGATTTCCTTGGCCTTGGTATCACCTAAGCCAAATATATAGGTCAGAGCGACAACCACTCTCTTATTCGTCGGTATGTTAACCCCGGCAATCCGCGCCAATTTTCGGCCTCCTATGGGAAAGTTTTCACGCAACAGGGCCCAGCCGTTGGGCCGGGTCGCCAAGCCGGCGCATTATAAACAGATACAACGCCAGGTCAACGGCTTGCCTCTAGAGCCAAGACATCCCTTATCTGGCTCCTAACCTCTTGCATACCTAACTCGCCATTTACTGTGTCCAACAAATTCCGCTCCTTATAATAGGGCAACAGTGGTGCCGTTTGAGCGTGATAGTTGCTCAATCTATCCTGCACCGTTTCCACACTATCGTCTTTGCGTGTACTAAACTCTTTCCCCCCACAACTGTTGCACACACCCGCTATCAGAGGTGGCTTAAACTTCCGATGGTAACCCACCCCGCATGCGGAACAAGAAAAACGGCCTGTTATCCGCTCTACCAGCAGCCCATCTGAAACCCTGATTTCGATAACACGCAAGCTATTGATTTTCTTCTCAGTTAAAAGTTCATCTAAGGCCGTGGCTTGTTTTAACGTTCTAGGAAACCCATCCAAAATAAACCCCACCGAACAATCATTCTCATCCAGGCGATCCGAAATAATTTGAATAACCACTTCATCAGGGACGAGAGCACCCGCATCCATAAGTTTCTTCGCCATCTCACCTGTTTTTGTTCTTGCTCGAACCGCGGCACGCAGCATGTCTCCAGTGGAAAGATGAGCCAATCCTAATTCCTCAACCAAAAATTCGGCCTGCGTACCTTTGCCGCTTCCAGGCGGTCCAAACAAAATTAAACTCACCCTCTCCTACCCCTGAGCCGTGACTTCTTAATAAGACCCTCATATTGATGAGCCAACAAATGAGAATGAACCTGACCTACAAAATCCATATTAACGTTAACCACTATCAATAGACTTGTACCTCCAAAATAGAACGGCACAGCATATTGGGAGATTAATATTTCGGGTAGCACACAAACTGCAGAAAGATAAATAGCGCCCACCGTTGTCAAACGCCGCAAGACGTAGTCGATATACTCAGCGGTATTTTTTCCCGGCCTGATACCAGGGATAAAACCATTATTTTTCTTCAAGTTATCCGCCGTATCCTCGGGGTTAAATACTACCGAGGTATAAAAGAAGGCAAAAAATACGATCAATGAGATGTACAACAACAAATAGGCTGGAGAACCTCTAGAAAGGAGCGCCGCAAAATCGGACAACCACCCGGGCCCACTCGCCGCTGAAAAGCTCATCGCTGTTATGGGTAACAGTAGAAGAGAACTGGCAAAAATTGGCGGGATCACACCCGCCGTGTTTAATTTTAAGGGAAGATGACTATTTTCCCCTCCAAACATCCTATTTCCAACTTGACGCTTCGGATACTGCACAATGAGGCGCCTCTGCGCCCTTTCAACAAATACGATAAACGCTATGACTGCGATCGCCATAACCATCAGAAGAATAATAAACAGGGCAGACAGGGCACCCGTGCGGCCTAATTCTAATGTGGTAGCCATTGCCGATGGGAGCTCTGCGACGATACCCGCCATAATTATCAGAGATATCCCATTACCTACCCCTCGAGCAGTTATTTGTTCGCCAAGCCACATAAGGAAAATTGTTCCACCTACCAAAGTAATAACCGTAATAGCACGAAAAGTAAGACCAGGATCCAAAACTGCAGAACCTTGGCTCCCCGTCATTCCTTCCAGACCAACGGCAATGCCAAGACCTTGAAAAGTGGCTAAAATAACTGTTCCATACCGCGTGTATTGCGTGATTTTTCGGCGCCCGGAATCCCCTTCCTTTTTCAACTGCGCCAAGTGCGGCGATACCGTGGTCATCAACTGAATAATTATTGAGGCGGAAATATAGGGCATTATATTTAGAGCAAAAATAGTCATTCGACCAAGCGCTCCACCCGAAAACATATTAAACATCCCTATTATTCCAGCCGCCTGCTGGCGAAAAACATCCTCCAAAATTATTGGGTCAATTCCAGGCAAAGGTATATAGGTCCCCAACCGATATACGATTAAAGCACCAAATGTGAACCACAACCTCTTCTTCAACTCCGTTGCTTTTGCTAGAGCTCCAAAGTTAATATTTGCTGCGAGTTGTTCTGCTGCTGAGGGCATTACCTACCTAGTACAAAAATAATTCCTGATCTCTTAATCACCGGTCGAAACAGAATCCGACCTATCCCGTCTCTCAGGGGCAACCTTTCCCGTGCCCTGCAAGATCTTTATTTCACCACCTACCTTCTTAAAGGCTTTCATAGCCCCCGCGGTGGCACCGCTAACCTCTATATTTATCTTAGCAGTTAAATCTCCATTCCCTAAAAGACGCACTCCATTAGGAGCCCCCGAGATCAACCCAGCCGTTTCAAGCGACTTTATATCCATAAAGCCCTCGCCAACTGTTAACCTACCTCTATCTATCGCCGCCTGGATCTGGCCTACATTGACTTCAGCATATTTTTTTGAAAACTTATTGTTAAAACCCCGCTTTGGTAAGCGTCTATAAAGAGGCATTTGCCCCCCTTCGAATCCTTTTATAGCAACTCCGGATCGCGATTTTTGCCCCTTATGACCACGGCCCGCAGTCTTCCCTGAACCCGACCCAATGCCGCGACCAACTCTCGAACGCTCGCGACTAGCTCCGGGGTTATCACGCAGTTCATTCAGCTTCATTCCCAACAACCTCCCAACATCCCTCCAACCATTCTGCTCACTCAACGATCTCCACATGAACAAGATGCTGGACCTTAGTTATCATTCCTCGTATGGAGGGACTATTATCTAGCACCCGAGTACGATTTAATTTATTCAACCCCAACCCAACCAACGTGGCTTTTTGATCTTTGGGCCGACCTATTCCACTGCCTATCTGTGTGACCCGCAATCGTCCGACTTCATTCTGCGCCATCGCGAACCCTTTCCCTGGCAACACCAGCTTTCCCACGATTAGCAAGGACCTCCCCAATCTTCTTATTTCGCTTTGCCGCCGTCGAGCGTGGCGATTCAATTTTAGCTAGTGCGTCAAACGTAGCACGCACCATATTATACGGATTAGCGCTCCCTATAGATTTGGTCACCACATCCTGCACACCCAGCGTTTCAAACACGGCCCTCATTGGCCCCCCGGCAATTATTCCTGTACCAGGAGGAGCCGCCCTCAGAACCACCCGCCCAGCTCCAAACCGACCGTTAACGTCGTGGTGTAGTGTTCGGCCTTCCCGAAGTGGAACCCGCACTAGGCGGCCCTGAGCTGTCTGAGTTGCCTTTCTGATAGCCTCCGGCACTTCCCGAGCCTTGCCCTTACCAAACCCCACTCTACCGCTTCCATCTCCGACCACTACTAAGGCAGCAAAGCCAAATCTTCTGCCGCCTTTAACAACCTTCGCAACACGATTAATACTTACCAATTTATCAAGTAAGTCTTGGCCCGGCTCTTGGCGATCTCCGCCTCTCCGGCCTCCTCGACGGCTCCGGCCCTCGGACCGCTTGTTTCCATCATCTGCCATTACATCGGCCTCTTCTAATCTAAAATTTAAGTCCGTGCTCACGCGCTGACTCCGCCAACGCTTTTACACGACCATGATAAAGGTACCCACCACGGTCAAAAACAAGATCACTACAACCCACCGCTTGTGCCCGCTTAGCTATTAATTTTCCGACCCGCCTAGCCGCCTCTATGTCCGCTCCACCTTTAAGACCCTCCCTCACTTCCTCATCCAAGGTCGATGCAGCGGCAACTGTTTTGCCTGCCCCGTCGTCAACAACTTGAGCATATATATTTTTATTCGAGCGGAACACGGTCAATCGCGCCCGCCCGCCAGAGACTTTGCGAAGACGTTGCCTGTTGCGCCGCCGCCTTCGTTGAAACATTTTAAGTGCCCCAAGCATCCATCCACCTATTTCTTTTTGCCTTCCTTACGTAGGATATACTCACCTACATACCTGACACCCTTACCTTTATAGGGTTCAGGCTTACGTAAATCGCGAATATCAGAGGCCAGTTGCCCAACTTGCTGCTTATCCACGCCCTTGATTTCAATCTCAGTCGGCTTTTCACAAATTACTTCTATTTCATCAGGTATCATGACCTTAATATCGTGACTGTATCCCAACTGAAGGGTGAGTATTTTTTTTTCAACTGCCGCGCGATACCCCACGCCCACGATCTCCAACTTGCGACTAAAGCCTTGTGAAACCCCCAAAATCATGTTGTTGACGATAGTACGCCCTAGTCCCCACATGGAACGCCCCCCGCTATCTTCCCTAATGGGTTTAATAAAAACCTTCCCATCCTTAGTGGAGATCTCCAACTCCGGAGATAGCTGGCTATTCAACTCTCCCAACTTACCTTTCACCGTAACCTCTCGGCCGGAGACAGCGACATCCACACCATCTGGAATAGCAACTGGATTTTTCCCGATTCTTGACATGGTCAGCATCCCTGTCCGTTAAACCAACAATCTCCGGCTACACCACGGTGCATAACACTTCCCCTCCGACATTAGCCATCCGGGCCTCTGCATCTGACATCACACCACGGGGTGTAGATAAGATGGATATTCCCAGCCCATTATTCACCGGACGCAGATCCTTAATAGACGCATATATCCTCCGGCCCGGCCGAGAAACTCTCTGTATCGCTCGAATCACTGGCGAACCTTCATGATATTTTAGCTCAATCTCTATTCGAGGTTGGGTTTTGGTTTCCTCCACCTCGCGAAATCCTCGGATGTACCCTTCCCGCTCCAGAACTTCCAAAACGTTCACCCGAAACCGAGAAGAAGGACAGTCGATCTGTGGATGCCCTACCCTTTGACCATTGCGTATGCGTGTCAGCATATCTCCAAGTGGGTCTGTCATTGTCATTTTTTCAACCCTACCAACTTGATTTAACCATGCCTGGCACCTGGCCAGATGAAGCGAGCTCTCTAAGCCCGATGCGCGAAATTTTAAGTTTCCTATAATAACCACGTGGCCGGCCTGTCAGCTGACATCGATTACGCACCCGAACCTTAGAACCATTCCTGGGCATTTGAGCAAGCTTCAGGGATGCAGCAAATCTCTCCTCAGGCGCCAACGTCTTATTATTAGCTACTTCTTTGATCGCCTTTCGTCTCGCGGCATTTTTTGCAACGAGCCTCTGGCGTCTATGATTTTTCTCAATGGCACTGCGTTTAGCCATGCCAATGCCTCCTCTTATACGTTACCAATATATTCATTCACCAAAAGGCATATTAAAACCCTTCAGCAGGGCCCTACCTTCCTCATTCGTCTGAGCCGTAGTGACGATAGCCACATCCAAGCCTCGCACTTCATCCACAGTATCATAGTCAATCTCCGGAAAAATAATCTGCTCCTTTAATCCTAGGGAATAATTACCTTTACCATCAAAGCTACTACTGGGAACTCCATGAAAGTCCCTCACTCTCGGCAGAGCAATCGTAACTAATCTATCCAAAAACTCATACATCCGATCCCTACGCAGGGTAACTTTGCAGCCGACGGTTGTTCCTTCCCGTAACTTAAAATTAGCTATAGACTTTTTAGCAAGGGTCACTACTGGCTTTTGTCCAGTAATTGCCATTAGGTCCGCAACAGCCCCCTCCACCTTTTTTGTCTCTCGACCAGATTCCCCCAGCCCCATATTAACGACGATTTTTTCTAACTTAGGTATTTGCATTTCATTGGAATATTGGAACTCCTCCACCAACGTCTGCCGTACAACTTTTTCGTAATGTTCCTGTAAACGAGGCATTTCCCACCTACTGATCAATAATTTCGCCGGAGCGCTTTGAAAAACGGACCTTGCGGCCATCCTCTAAAATTTTATAACCCACCTTAGTTGCCTTGCGATCCTTGGGGTCCAGAAGTGACACATTAGAAATATGGACAGACATCTCCTTATCGATCACCCCCCCCGGATTATTCGCTGAGGGCGCGGTATGCCGCTTAGCCAGAGCTATCCCCTGGACCGTTATCCTGTCACTGCTCGCCACAACTCGAACGACCTCTCCTGTTTTCCCACGATCACGACCCGAAACAACCACAACCTCATCACCTTTTTTTATGCGCTTTTTTTGGGTCATCACAACACCTCCGGCGCCAAAGAAATTATTTTCATAAATTGACGGGACCGCAGTTCCCTAGTGACCGGACCGAATATCCGTGTTCCGATAGGCTCATTTTGCTGACTGATTAACACAGCCGCATTTTTATCAAACCGAATAGCACCTCCGTCTGGCCGCCTTATCTCTTTTGCCGTCCGCACAATAACAGCTCTATGTATATCTCCCTTTTTCACCTTCCCCCTTGGGATTGCCTCTTTGACAGAAACAACAATAACATCACCAATCGAAGCCGTTTTTCTCCCGGATCCACCCAAAACTTTGATGCACTGGACACGGCGTGCGCCCGAGTTATCTGCGACCTCCAACTGAGTCTGCATTTGTATCATCTATAGTAACCCCCAAAATCAACACTTCCCATTGGCCACCCCATTAGATCTCAACCACTAGTTCCCAGTGTTTACTCTTAGATATAGGCCGGCACTCACGAATCTGGACCTTATCTCCCACCTTCTTGGTATTTTCAGGGTCGTGGACCATGTACTTCTTAGATCTGCGGATAAACTTTTTGTATAGCGGGTGCTGGATCAATCGATCCACTTGAACCACTATCGTCTTCTCAGACTTATCTCCCACAACCGTACCCTGTAAAACTCTTCTTGGCATATCACTTCTTACTTCCCGACTGTCCGCCTTTTAAGTTAAGAACTAGCTTGACTTCTCTGCTTCATAATAGTGTGTACGCGAGCGATATCTCGGCGGACAGATCTCACACGAGAGGTATTCTCCAACTGTCCTGTTGCCCTCTGAAATCGCAGATTAAATTGCTCCTTTTTCAGACTGAGAAGTTCCGTTTCTAGTTCCCCATCATTCTTAGCCCGAACGTCCTCTATCTTCATGACTGAATCTCCCCGCCTATGCGAGTAACAATCCGTGTACGGATAGGCAACTTGTCCGCTCCACGCCTAAACGCCTCCCTTGCAAGAGAGCTTTGCACGCCGTCCAACTCGAACATAATCCGTCCAGGTTTAATCCGACAAACCCAAAATTCCGGAACACCCTTACCCTTACCCATGCGCACCTCAACTGGCTTTTTACTAACAGGAACATCAGGAAAAACCCGAATCCACATTCGACCGGTTCTCCTTAAATGCCGGGTTATCGCTCTTCGAGCTGCTTCTATTTGCCTTGCCGTTATGCGCCCCGGTTGCTCAGCCTTCAGTCCATAGGCACCAAAATTGAGGTCGGTCCCACCTTTGGCCAAACCGTGAATACGACCCTTTTGTTGTTTTCTATACTTCGTGCGTTTTGGACTTAGCATTGCCTACACCTACAATCATACCCTTATACCTTGTGCCTCAGCCCGACGACGATCTTGCGCCATTGGGTCGTGCTCCATGATCTCGCCCTTAAAAATCCACACCTTTACTCCACAAGTACCATAGGCCGTATCCGCCCGGGCCACACCATAGTCAACATCGGCCCTTAGTGTATGAAGAGGGACCCGACCTTCCCTATACCATTCAGTACGAGCTATCTCAGCCCCACCTAACCTTCCACCAGCATTAATCCTAATTCCCTGCGCTCCCAGCCGCATGGCCGACTGAACGGCTCGCTTCATAGCTCGCCTGAAAGCGACACGCCTTTCAAGCTGCTGAGCAACATTCTCCGCAACCAACTGAGCCTCGATTTCGGGCTTTCTTACTTCGACAATATTTAGGTGCACCTCACTTGAGGTAAGAGCGGCAACAGCCTGCCTGAGCTTCTCAATATCCGCCCCCTTTTTTCCTATAACAACTCCCGGCCGAGCAGTATGAATAGTAATTCGGGCATTTTTAGCGGGACGCTCAATCACTACTCTACTAACACCCGCCTGATCCAAGCGCTTAAGCAAATATTTACGAATTTTAAGATCTTCCTGCAGTAAATCCCCGTACCCAACATCCGCATACCAACGCGAATCCCAGGTTCGGTTCACTCCAAGCCGCATCCCTATTGGACTAACTTTCTGGCCCATATCCTATTCTTCCCCCTGCTCCCGTACTACCACGGTCATTCGACTAAAAGGTTTAATAATCTGGGCGCCCCTACCTCTAGCGCGAGGCCGAAACCGCTTCATAACCAAACTCTTCCCTACGTAAGCTTCCGCCACGATCAATCGATCCACATCCAAATTGTGATTATTCTCAGCATTTGCTATCGCCGACTGGAGGACCGCCCTTACTTCACCTGCAATTCGTCTTGGAGAATATTTTAGTTGGGTGAGCGCATTCTCCGCTGGCAACCCTCGAATTAGCTTAGCAACCAAATTCAATTTTTGAGGGCTGGTTCTCAGCCGACCGGCTACAGCCATGGCCTCTGTCGCTGAAAGCCTGCGTTCTTGGCTCCGCTTACCCATTTACTAAACTCTCCTTACTCTCTTATCGGCAGCATGGCCAAAAAATGCCCGTGTCGGGGAAAATTCGCCTAATTTGTGGCCGACCATATCCTCCGTAACCAAAACTGGTATAAATTTCTTTCCGTTGTGGACCCCAAACGTAAGACCAACGAACTGGGGTAAAATAGTAGAACGCCGAGACCACGTCTTTATCACAGTCTTACGTCCCGACGCATTTACTTCCTCGACTTTCTTAAGCAAATAGCCATCCACAAATGGCCCTTTCCAAACAGCACGCGCCATCAAGCCCCCCTAATTATTTCTTACGCCGGCGACGACGAAGTATTAACTTGTCAGTACGCTTATTATTTCTAGTCCGTTTACCCTTTGTGGACACGCCCCAAGGCGTAACGGGATGTCGTCCACCCGAGCTTCGCCCTTCACCGCCCCCATGAGGATGATCAACCGGGTTCATGGCTACACCACGCACCTTTGGCCGTCTACCTAACCATCTACTTCGACCTGCTTTACCGATCTTGATATTCTTGCGATCCGGATTGGAAACGGCCCCCACCGTCGCCATGCATTCTGCGCGAACCATCCTTTGCTCGCCAGACGACAGACGCAGCAAAGCATAACCTGCATCCTTGCCAACAAGCTGAGCGTAAGTGCCACCCGCTCGCGCCAACTGGCCACCCTTACGTTCCTTCAACTCAATATTATGGACAACTGTGCCGACAGGCATATTTTTTAAGGGCATGGCGTTACCTGGCTTAATATCCACCCGGTCACCAGAAATGATTTCATCGCCTGGCCCAACTCGCTGCGGCGCCAGAATATAGGCGAGTTCGTCATCTTTATAGCGTACCAGTGCTATAAAGGCCGTCCGGTTCGGATCATATTCCAGCCGTTCCACTACCCCAATTATATCGAATTTTCGCCGCTTGAAATCAATTTTTCTGTAGCGCCGTTTATGACCCCCACCCCTGTGCCGCGACGTCATCCGTCCTTGGCTATTGCGTCCACCGGTGGATGTTTTACCGTGAGTCAAAGTCTTGATCGGACCGCCCTTATGGAGTGAGCTTCGATCTACGGTGACCAACTGCCGCTGGGATGGCGTCATGGGACGAAACTGTTTGAGTGCCATAACTTAGGTTCCTTTATAATCCAGCCAAGTAATCAATATTTTGACCCTCAGCTAGGGTGACCACAGCCTTCTTGTAGTTTGACCTACGCCCCAATGTTTGACGGAAAAATTTTGTTTTTCCAGTCACACGAATAGTATTCACCCCAGTAACTTTGACATCAAATAAGCGCTCAACGGCTCTACGAATTTGTACTTTGGTGGCATCTATACGGACTTTAAAAACAATTTGCCCGTGCTCACTAAGGCTGGTTGCTTTTTCCGTTACTATAGGTCCTAGCAGGACGTCAAAATCTTCAACACTAGTCATTTTAACCGCCCTTCCAGATCGTTAACAGCGGCAGTTGTCAGGACTAGAAAATCCCGTCTTAGAATATCATAAACATTAGCGCCTTCACTAGAAATCACATCCACCGATCCTAGATTCCCCGCCGCTAACTGAAGATTTTCGTCTAAATTAACGGAATCAACTATCAATACTGAAGACCACCCAAAAGCCTTCACCTTATCCGACAACATTTTGGTTTTAGGCTCCTGCAACTGTGCGCTGTCAAGAATTACGAGTTTGCCTTCCCTTTGTTTGGACGACAGCGCACACCGGAGAGCTAAGCGTCTTACTTTTTTGGGAAGGGCAAAAGCGTGACTGCGGACAACAGGGCCAAAAGTCACCCCACCACCGACAAATTGCGAAACTTTTTTGGAACCATGTCGCGCCCGTCCAGTGCCTTTTTGTCGATAGATTTTCGCAGTGCTCCCCCGCACCTCCCCTCTCTCTTTTACCTTATGAGTGCCCGACTGACGTTTGGCTAACTGCCACTTCACCATCCGGTGCAAAATATCAGTCCGCACTTCAACACCAAAAATACTCTCAGAAAGGTCTACTTTGCCAGAAGGCTTGTTTTCCAGGGTTAGCACGTCACATTGGATCATTGCTTCGCCTCCCCACCGACATTCGGCTTAGTGGTTTCACCCTGCTCCCCAGCACTCTGCCCCTCCAAAGTCTCCGACCCTGCCACCCGTGTCTTGCCCCCTTTAAGACCAGCCGGATAGGGGGCCGAGGCCGGCAAAGCATGCTTACAGGCATCGCTGATCTTAACATACCCGCCCTTAGGGCCCGGCACAGCGCCCATCAACAAAATAAGACCCCGTGCCTCATCCGTCCTGACAACATAGAGATTTTGTTCCGTAGTCTTACGATTACCCATCTGCCCGGCCATCTTCTTCCCTCTAAAGACCTTCCCTGGGTCTTGGGAATTACCAGTTGACCCATGGCTACGATGAGAAATTGAAACTCCATGACTAGCACGAAGGCCACCAAAGTTATGTCGCTTCATAGCGCCGGCAAAGCCTTTTCCAATCGATGTTCCCGTCACATCCACAAATTGGCCTTCCACAAAATGGCTTGCCGAAAGTTCTACGCCGACTTCCAAGAGGGCATCCTCAGTAACCCGAAATTCTGTTAACCTCTTTTTGGGCTCCACTTTGGCTGTCCCAAAGTGCCCTCTTAGCGCTTTATTTGTATTTTTGGCCTTAGCCACACCTACTCCAACCTGCAAAGCAGTATATCCATCCCGCTCCCGCGTCCGTTGCGCGACCACCTGACAATGCTCTACACTCAACACGGTCACAGGAAGATGGCTCCCATCCTCCATAAAGACCCTAGACATTCCCTCTTTACGAGCTAGTAGACCAGTGCGCATAAATCCGTCCTTACAGCTTAATTTCTACATCAACCCCGGCGGCGAGATCGAGTTTCATCAGCGCATCCACAGTTTGCGGGGTTGGNTCAACAATATCTAGGAGCCTTTTATGTGTTCTTATCTCAAACTGTTCGCGCGACTTTTTATCCACATGTGGACCCCTCAAAACAGTGAACTTTTCTATGTTNGTCGGCAGGGGGATGGGACCCCTCACCTCTGCTCCCGTACGTCGAGCAGTATTCACAATCTCCTGGGTTGACTGATCAAGAATACGATGATCAAAGGCCTTGAGCCGAATTCTAATATTTTGGCTATCCATCTTCTTATTCCCACAGCCCCTATCATTTAGTGTATCAATATACCTTCAACCCTGACTACTCGATAATTTCTGCAACAACACCGGCACCAACTGTGCGCCCGCCTTCGCGTATCGCAAACCTCAACCCTTGATCCATGGCGATTGGAACAATTAGCTCGACAGACATCGTTACATTATCGCCAGGCATGATCATCTCTGTTCCTTCTGGCAATTCCACGCTACCGGTCACGTCAGTGGTTCTGAAGTAAAATTGCGGCCGATAGTTAGTAAAAAACGGAGTGTGCCGACCGCCCTCGTCTTTCGTTAAAATATAAGCTTCCGCCTTAAATTTAGTATGTGGCTTAATAGAGCCTGGCTTAGCCAATACCTGACCTCGCTCAACCTCCTCACGCTTAGTGCCACGCAAAAGTGCGCCAATATTATCACCTGCCTCGCCTTGATCTAACAACTTGCGAAACATTTCAACACCCGTACAAACCGTTTTTGTAGTGTCTTTGATTCCAACAATTTCGAGTTCATCCCCAACATTCACAACTCCCTGCTCAACTCGACCAGTCGTAACAGTGCCTCGGCCCGAAATTGAAAAAACATCTTCAATCGGCATTAAAAAAGGCTGATCCTTAGGACGATCTGGGGTCGGAATATAACTATCAACNGCCTCCATCAACTTCATTATTGACTGCTTCCCCGCTTCGCCCTCATCCCCTTCCAAAGCCTGCAGAGCAGAGCCAGTCACTATTGGGATATCATCGCCTGGGAAATCATAGCTGGATAAAAGCTCCCGAACCTCTAACTCCACTAACTCCANGAGCTCCGGATCATCAACCTGGTCTGATTTATTGAGGTAAACTACAATCGCCGGAACCCCAACCTGACGGGCAAGCAAAATATGCTCTCGTGTCTGAGGCATAGGACCATCAGCGGCCGACACCACCAGGATAGCGCCGTCCATTTGGGCGGCACCTGTGATCATATTTTTAACGTAATCAGNGTGGCCTGGACAATCTACATGAGCATAATGTCTCGCCTCAGTCTCGTACTCCACATGAGCCGTCGCAATCGTTATCCCACGCTCACGCTCCTCGGGAGCCTTATCAATTTCATCGTAGGCTGTGAACTCAGCACCGCCCGCCTCCGCCAAAATTTTCGTAATTGCCGCAGTCAGAGTCGTCTTACCATGGTCAACGTGGCCGATTGTTCCCACATTCACATGGGGCTTTGTCCTCTCAAACTTTTCCTTCGCCATCTTATATCTACCTCTTTATCAAACCGGCTATATATTTTCCCATACCAGAACTCAAGGTTACCCCAACTAGGCCAACTTAGCCTGCATCTCTTCAGCAACCATTTGGGGAACATGCTTGTAGTGATCAAAAAACATTGAGTACTGCGCCCTACCTTGGGTCATGGAACGTAAATTATTAACGTAGCCAAACATTGTGGCTAATGGGACCATTGCACTAATGACTGTCGCATTTGCCCCCGGCTCCATCCCTTGCACATTCCCCCGCCGACTGTTTAGATCCCCAATAACATCCCCCATATATTCATCCGGAGTGACAACCTCAACGCGCATAATTGGTTCGAGAAGCTTGGGCTTCGCTTTCAACACAGCTTCACCAAAGGCCGATCGAGCTGCAATCTCAAACGCAAGAGCGCTCGAATCAACCTCATGATGGGCCCCGTCGATCAATGTAACTTTCACATCAATCATGGGATATCCGGCTACAACGCCGGCACCCATACCGCTAACCAGACCTTTCTCCACTCCCGGGAGATATTCCTTAGGAACTGAACCACCATGAATTTTATTTTCGAACACGAAACCCTCGCCTGCTTCACCTGGTTCAATCACCAACTTAACTCTTGCAAACTGGCCCGAGCCTCCCGTCTGCTTTTTATGTGTGTAATCTGTTTCAGCAAGCCGCGTTATAGTCTCGCGATAAGCAACCTGGGGAGCCCCTACATTTGCATCCACCTTAAACTCGCGCTTCATACGATCGACCAAAATATCTAAATGAAGCTCCCCCATCCCCTTTATTAGAGTTTGAGCCGACTCGGCATCCACCTCAACCTGGAAGGACGGGTCCTCAGCAGCTAACCTCTGCAATGCTGTTCCTAGCTTGTCCTGATCCGCCTTCGTCTTAGGCTCCACCGCCACTTCTATTACAGGGTCCGGGAACTCTATCCGTTCTAAAACCACTGGACTGGAAGCATCACACAAAGTGTCTCCTGTTGTCGTATTTTTCAAACCGCAGAAAGCAACAATATCTCCCGCACGGGCAATCTCAATGTCTTCCCTATGGTTAGCATGCATTGCCAACATCCGCCCTACCCGCTCACGCTTATCTTTTACACTATTAAGAAAGGAACTTCCGGCTTCCAAAACACCCGAGTAAACCCTAACAAAGGTCAGTGAGCCAACA
The DNA here is from genome assembly GCA_002728255.1 of Rhodospirillaceae bacterium. NCBI lineage: Bacteria > Pseudomonadati > Pseudomonadota > Alphaproteobacteria > Rhodospirillales > Rhodospirillaceae > Rhodospirillaceae bacterium. The sequence continues at coordinate 92,675 of PBWV01000044.1, forward strand.
TAAGAGTCATTCATAATTTTAAACGCCAGCGCGGAGAAAGGCTCTTCATCACCACTGCTTCTTAAAATTTCACTATCGCCATCCATCGAAGATCCAGCAATCGCAGGCACATCTGTAGGAGCGGGTAAATAATCTACGACCGCGTCAAGCAAAGGCTGGACACCTTTGTTCTTAAACGCCGAACCATTCAAAACTGGCACAAAATCCCCCGCAATAGTGCCCCTCCTAATACATTCCCGAAGAGCATCCCCACTTGGCTCTGTTCCATCCAAGTATGCCTCAAGGACCTCCTCATTCTGCTCCACCACTGCCTCTATAAGCTTTTCCCTATACTCCTCAGCTCTCGGCAAATCTGAACTTGATATATCCTCTTCGACAAACTCAGCTCCAAGCGTCTCGTCCTTCCACCGCACAGCCTTCATACTAATAAGATCTATAATACCGCTATAATCAGCCTCAGCACCAAGTGGCAACTGCAAAACTAAAGGCACGGTTCCAAGGCGATCCACCATCATTTTAACGCACCTATCAAAATCAGCCCCGGTGCGGTCCATCTTATTAACAAAACAAATCCTCGGAACGCCGTACTTGTCTGCCTGGCGCCAAACAGTCTCCGACTGCGGCTCCACGCCAGCAACACTATCAAATACGCATACCGCGCCATCTAAAACCCTCAACGACCTTTCAACCTCAACCGTGAAATCCACATGTCCTGGAGTATCTATAATATTGATCCGATTATTACGCCAATAGCACGTTGTAGCAGCGGACGTAATAGTAATGCCGCGTTCCTGCTCCTGCTCCATCCAGTCCATGGTTGCGGCACCATCATGGACTTCCCCAATCCTATGGGAGCGCCCTGTATAAAAAAGGACTCGCTCAGTGGTAGTGGTTTTTCCGGCGTCTATATGGGCCATAATGCCAATATTACGATAATCACTTAGAGGTGTACTTCGGGTCATCAATACAAATCCTTAACTATTGCGAGCGCGAACTTACCACCGATAATGCGAAAAAGCTTTATTAGCCTCAGCCATCCGGTGGGTATCTTCTCGTTTCTTTACAGCCGTACCCCGGTTGTTTACGGCATCCATCAACTCCCCTGCCAAACGCTCAACCATGGTTTTCTCTGACCGGTGCCGCGCTGCATCAATTATCCACCTAATCGCCAAAGCTTGGGCCCGTTCTGAACGGACCTCAACAGGAACCTGATAGGTAGCGCCGCCTACACGTCGAGATTTCACCTCTATATCCGGCTTCACTGTATTTAGAGCGTCATGAAAGGAGCGAAGAGCATCCCCCCCAGTCTTGGAAGAAACATGATCTAAAGCCCCGTAAACAATCTTTTCAGCCGATGATTTCTTTCCTGCAAACAATAAACAATTTGTAAACTTCCCCAACACCAAGTCCCCAAATTTTGGATCTGGGTTAATGGTACGTTTGTCAGCAGCACGTCGACGAGACATTTTCTCTTCCTGTTACTAAACTATTTTGGGCGCTTCGCGCCATATTTGGAACGACGCTGTCGGCGGTCACTTACCCCTTGTGTATCAAGCACACCTCTAACGATATGATATCGAACACCAGGAAGGTCCTTTACCCGCCCTCCCCTGATCATCACGACCGAATGTTCCTGCAAATTATGCCCTTCACCCGGTATGTAACTGGTAACCTCAAACCCGTTTGTAAGCCTAACACGAGCCACTTTACGGAGCGCTGAATTTGGCTTCTTCGGCGTAGTGGTATACACTCGTGTGCACACTCCGCGTTTCTGCGGACATGCCTCCATTGCTGGCACCTTATTGCGAGTCACTACTCGCTTCCTGCCCTTGCGAACAAGTTGGTTAATGGTTGGCATTAGCTTCTCCACCGCCAAAATTTTCAGCACGCCCATTTCCCGCAATCCGTTATGGTTACGGCGACGGCCTTCTATAATTATCCCTTTACCAACGACAGTAGCGTCTAGGACAAAGCCTACTACCAACCCCCGCCTGATGGTGGCGCATACTATGAACCAAGAATTAAGCCGTCAAGACAAAATCTTACAGCAACCCCCAAAACCAATTGATTATGTCTGACCCGACCTATTACTGCAGTCAGTTAGGCCGTAGCCCCCATAGTCTCGGCCTCGAGATCACTCCCGCCCTCTGAAGAGACGTCAATCTCTTGGGCACGAGCATCCAATAATGCCTGATCTCTCTCTGCTGCAACCTCCTTAACATCGTTGACTTGCCTGCCTGTCCCAGCTGGAATAAGTCGTCCTACAATTACGTTCTCTTTAAGACCATGCAACCCATCGGCCCGACCATTAACCGCCGCCTCGGTTAAAACCCTGGTAGTCTCCTGGAATGAGGCCGCAGAAATGAAAGAATTAGTCTGAAGACTAGCTTTCGTGATCCCCTGCAATACGGGCAGGCTTACAGCCACCTTTCCACCTTCTTCAGCAACCTTTTCATTCTCGGCCTTGTAATCTCTTCTATCAACCTGCTCACCAACCAGGAAACTGGTATCACCTGGTTCTGAGATCTCTACCTTCTGCAGCATTTGTCGGCAAATCACTTCTATATGCTTGTCATTGATCTTAACACCTTGCAGACGATAAACATCCTGGATTTCGTTGACTAAATAATCGGCCAACTGCGCGACCCCTAACACTCTCAAGATATCGTGGGGCACAGGATTACCATCCATCAGCAGATCACCCTTTTGGACATAATCCCCCTCTTGAACAGTGATATGCTTACCTTTTGGAATAAGATACTCTGCTGCGCTATCTTCTTCTCCCTCCGGCACGACCATAAGACGTCTCTTCGACTTATAGTCCTTACCATACTGCACGAACCCGTCGCACTCGCTAATGATAGCATATTCCTTGGGCTTCCTAGCCTCAAACAACTCCGCGACCCGCGGAAGCCCGCCTGTTATATCTCGAGCCCTTGAGCCCTCCAGGGGAATTCGCGCGACAATATCTCCAGCTTTGACATCTTCACCATTCTCAACGCCGATGATTGCTTCAACAGGTAGTTCATACTGGGCGGCCTGCCCAGTCGGCAATTTCAGCGCTCGGCCCCTCGCATCCGCTATCACTAATCGCGGACGCAAGTCATCCCCCTTAGAAGACTGAGACTTCCAATCAATGACAACCTTGCTTGCTATACCAGTAGCCTCGTCAACAATCTCTCGCATACTGATGGCTTCAGTAAGGTCGGTAAATAAAATTTTGCCTGACTTCTCAGTGATTATGGGTCGAGTGTGCGGATCCCATTCTGCAAGCTTAGCACCCCTTTCAACTTCGGCGCCGTCATCGGCAAGCAATCTACTCCCGTACGGCACTCTATACCTTGCCCTCTCACGATCCCTTTCTCCCGTTACTAATAGTAGTTCGCAATTTCTGCTCATAACCACCGGCACATCGTCAGAGCCAATAACCACATTCCTATTTACAATCTTTACCCTTCCATCTATCGCACTCTCTATACTAGACTGCTGAGCGCCTTGATGCACAGCGCCTCCAATATGGAATGTTCTCATTGTTAACTGCGTCCCGGGTTCCCCAATTGATTGGGCTGCAATCACTCCAACCGCCTCACCAATATTTACCACCGTCCCGCGAGCTAAATCCCTTCCATAGCATTTAACGCACACGCCTTCTCGGCTCTCACATGTCAAAACAGAGCGAATACGAACCTCTTCGATACCCGCATCATCGATCCTACCCACTACAGCTTCGTCGATGAGAGTGCCGGCAGAGACTATTAGCCCCTTTTCCGTATCAGTTATATCAACTGCCGCAGTTCTCCCGAGCACTCTATCGGAAAGCGGATCGATGATTTCACCGCCATCAATAATAGCTCTAACCGACAAGCCCTCAGACGTCCCACAGTCATCCTCAGAGATAATTACATCCTGGGCGACGTCAACCAATCGCCTGGTTAAATATCCCGAATTTGCAGTTTTAAGGGCAGTATCAGCCAACCCCTTCCTGGCACCATGGGTCGAATTAAAATATTCAAGTACTGATAACCCTTCCTTAAAATTCGAAATTATCGGGGTCTCAATTATTTCGCCCGACGGTTTAGCCATTAAACCACGCATTCCAGCCAATTGCTTCATCTGTGCCTGCGAGCCTCGGGCCCCTGAATCAGCCATCATGAAGATTGAATTTATCTGCCTATCTTTTGTCGCAACCTCATCATTGGATGAACCAGATATCTCTTTCATCATCTCATCGGCAACGCTATCAGTGCATTGGGACCACGCATCAATGACCTTATTATATTTTTCACCTTGCGTAATGAGGCCTTCCGCATACTGGTTTTCAAACTCCTGAACTTGGTCGCGTGTCTGATTAACCAAGGCCTCTTTCTTCACCGGAACCACCATATCATCCTTGCCAAAGGAGATCCCTGCCTTACAGGCTTGATTAAAACCAAGTAGCATCAATTGATCAGCAAATATCACCGTCTCTTTCTGACCACAGTGTCGATAAACCTCATCTATGACCTGACTTATTTCCCGCTTGGTCCATAACTTGTTTACCAAACCGAAGGGGATCTTCGGGCTTTTTGGTAAAATCTCATACAGCAGTATGCGTCCCGGAGTTGTCTCAACAAACTCTTGGACCCTATTGGCCTCCGCGTCGAAGGTATCAATGCGAGCTCGAATGACCGAATGGAGGTGCACAGCGTTAGCCTCTAAAGCATGCTTTAACTCCGCCACTTCACCAAAAACCTTCCCTTCACCAACCAATCCTGCCTGACTGTATGTCTGGTAATACAGCCCGAGCACAATATCCTGGGTTGGCACAATAATGGGCTTACCATTAGCTGGACTGAGAATATTATTTGTGGACATCATCAACACCCTGCCCTCTAATTGAGCCTCTAGAGACAGAGGAACATGGACCGCCATTTGGTCACCATCAAAATCAGCGTTGAAAGCTGCACAAACCAGCGGGTGTAGCTGAATAGCCTTCCCCTCTACGAGCACCGGTTCAAAAGCTTGTATCCCTAGCCGGTGCAATGTCGGCGCCCGGTTTAGAAGCACGGGATGTTCTCGAATGACTTCCTCTAATATATCCCAAATTTCAGGCCGCTCCTTCTCAACCATTCGCTTAGCTGCCTTAATCGTGCTGGCCATAGCATAATGTTCCAAACGAGCGTAAATAAAAGGCTTGAATAGCTCCAAAGCCATCTTTTTAGGTAATCCACATTGATGAAGTTTTAGCTCTGGACCCACAACAATGACTGAACGACCTGAATAATCACAACGCTTCCCAAGCAGGTTTTGCCGGAACCTACCCTGTTTTCCCTTAAGCATATCTGCCAAAGACTTCAGCGGCCTTTTATTGGCCCCGGTTATAACCCTCCCGCGACGCCCGTTATCAAACAAGGCGTCCACCGACTCCTGCAACATCCTTTTCTCGTTTCGTACAATTATGTCGGGAGCTCGTAGGTCCAATAATCGTTTTAAGCGATTATTTCGGTTGATCACCCTGCGGTACAGATCATTTAAGTCTGAAGTGGCAAATCTTCCCCCATCTAATGGGACCAGTGGGCGAAGCTCAGGCGGAATTACTGGCAATACTTCAAAAATCATCCATTCTGGACGATTGCCGGAACTAATAAATGCCTCCACCAACTTTAAGCGTTTAACAATTTTCTTCCGTTTTGCCTCGGAATTAGTCTCCGCCAGGTCAGTCCGGAGCAAGTTACGCTCTTCTTCGAGATCGATCTCCGACAAAATACCACGAATTGCTTCAGCACCTATCCCGGCGCTAAATGCATCTTCACCATAATCGTCAACGGCCTGATTATACTCCTCTTCCGTCAGAGTTTGATTTCGTTCTAACGGGGTGAGCCCCGGCTCTACGACAACATAATTTTCAAAATATAAAATACGCTCTATGGATTTCAGCGTCATATCCAGAAGCAAGCCAATGCGCGAAGGCAAAGACTTCAGAAACCATATATGAGCAACGGGCGCTGCTAATTCGATGTGGCCCATCCGTTCGCGTCGAACCTTCGACTGTATTACCTCCACCCCACACTTTTCGCAGACAATACCGCGATGTTTCATGCGTTTATACTTTCCGCAAAGGCACTCATAATCTTTTATCGGACCGAAAATTTTAGCGCAGAACAGCCCTTCTCTCTCAGGCTTAAAAGTTCTGTAGTTTATAGTCTCAGGCTTCTTAACCTCCCCGTACGACCAAGACCTGATTTTTTCAGGACTCGCGATAGAAATTCGAATTTCGTCAAATTCTTGTGACGAATTGACGGGCGAAAATACACTCATCGCATCGGTCATTGGCCTCTCCTATCTGCAACCGAATATCTCGGCACGCTCCGAATAAAAATTTTATAAACCAACCAAGGTCCTAACTAATGTTCTTGAGATCAACATCGAGGCCCAAAGCCTGTAACTCCTTAATCAAAACATTAAAGGATTCTGGGATACCCGCTTCAAAACTATCGTCCCCACGTACCACTGACTCATAAGCCTTGGTACGCCCAGAAACATCATCTGACTTAACAGTTAACATCTCTTGAAGTGTATAAGCAGCACCATACGCCTGAAGAGCCCATACCTCCATTTCTCCAAACCTCTGGCCACCAAATTGCGCTTTGCCCCCGAGAGGCTGTTGGGTAACCAAGCTATACGGCCCAATCGATCTAGCGTGGATCTTATCATCAACGAGATGATGCAACTTCAGCATATAGATGTATCCAACAGTCACTTTTCTATCAAATGTTTCGCCCGTTCGACCATCAATCAATACGCTCTGTCCGCTAGTGTCCAGTCCAACCTCCTCAAGCATCTCCGCTATATCAACCTCATGAGCCCCATCAAAGACCGGCGTCGCAATAGGAACCCCCTTTCGGAGATTGCCAGCTAACTCAAGCAAAGCATCTTCCTTAAAAGATTTAAGATCCGCATCCTCTGCCTGTTTACCATAAACACCGGCCAGATACTTGCGAACAGGACCATCATCGCCAGTAGCCATAAATTGATCAACAACCTTGCCTATCTTGGCCCCTAATGCATGAGTAGCCCAGCCAAGGTGGGTCTCTAAAATCTGCCCGACATTCATTCGAGACGGAACACCCAAAGGATTAAGAACAATATCAACTGGCGTCCCGTCTTCCAAATGTGGCATATCCTCCATCGGAACAATTCGGGAAATCACTCCTTTATTCCCGTGACGGCCAGCCATTTTATCTCCAGGCTGAATCTTTCTTTTGACCGCAACAAATACCTTTACCATTTTTAAGACACCAGGGAGCAATTCGTCGCCACTCTGAACCTTTTCTACCTTCTCCTCAAAACGACCCTGCAAACGCTTCGTTGCCGTATCTAATTCCTTCCGCAACAACTCCACGCTTTGCATTACTTTTTCGACCTTAACCGCAAACTGCCACCATTCCTTTGGCTTGTAGTCGGACAGTATCTCCTCAGTTATTTTACTATTCGGAGACACACCTTTTGGACCGGAGACAGCAACACGATTAACGATTAACTCCCTAAGTCGGTCATAAATGTTGCTCTCAAAAATCTTCTGCTCATCTTCGCGATCTTTTTCTAGCCGATCTATCTCAGCAGCCTCGATGGCCAAAGCCCTCTCATCCTTATCAATCCCTCTTCGCGAAAACACTCTGACTTCGACTACAGTACCTGCCACCCCCGGAGGCAACTTCAACGACGTGTCGCGAACATCTGAAGCCTTTTCGCCAAAAATTGCTCGAAGAAGTTTCTCTTCTGGAGTTTGGGGCGACTCGCCCTTAGGAGTTATCTTGCCAACAAGAATGTCACCAGGGTCAACCTCTGCTCCAATATAAACAATCCCCGCCTCATCTAAATTTCTGAGAGCCTCGTCACTTACATTGGGTATATCGCGAGTTATATCCTCGGGCCCGAGCTTCGTATCACGAGCCATGACCTCAAACTCTTCAATGTGCACCGACGTGAATACGTCATCGCGGACAATTCGTTCTGAGACTAGGATCGAATCCTCAAAGTTATATCCATTCCATGGCATAAAGGCCACGAGAATATTCCGACCCAAGGCAAGCTCACCTAATTCAGTGGAAGGCCCATCAGCAATAATATCGCCAACCTCAACGGAATCTCCAACCGAAACCAACGGACGCTGGTTTATGCACGTGTTTTGATTCGAACGCTGAAATTTGAGTAAATTATATATGTCAACGCCAGTCGCCGTGTCATCTTCAACGTCAGTTTCAGCAGCTCTAACAACTATTCTTCTGGCATCTACCTGGTCCACAACACCGGACCGACGAGCCACGACGGTAGATCCTGAGTCCACTGCCACCACTTCTTCCATTCCCGTGCCCACCAGTGGGGCCTCCGCCCTGATTAGGGGGACTGCTTGACGCTGCATATTCGAACCCATTAAAGCCCGGTTAGCATCATCATTTTCTAAAAAAGGAATTAGCGCTGCTGCGACCGAAACTAACTGTTTAGGCGACACGTCAACGTAGTCGATTGAGTTCGGGGACACCATCACGAAGTCACCATTTACCCTACAGCTAACCAGGTCATCAGCAAATCGCCCTGACCGAGTCAGCGCCGCATTGGCCTGCGCTATGGTGTATTTACCCTCTTCCATAGCGCTCAAATACTCAATTTCAGGGCTAACCTTGCCCTTGACCACCTTACAATAAGGGCTCTCGATAAAGCCGTATTGGTTCACCCTGGCATAAGTAGCCAGGCTATTGATCAATCCAATATTTGGCCCCTCTGGGGTCTCAATGGGACAAATTCGGCCATAGTGGGTTGGATGAACATCTCGAACCTCAAAGCCCGCCCGCTCGCGCGTTAAACCACCTGGACCCAACGCCGATAAACGCCGCTTATGAGTAATTTCCGATAGAGGGTTAGTCTGGTCCATAAATTGAGATAATTGTGACGATCCAAAAAACTCACGCACAGCAGCGGTTGCTGGCTTAGCATTGACAATCTCATTAGGCATGACAGCATCAATCTCGGGCACAGAACTCATCCGTTCCCGAATCGCTCTCTCCATTCTTAAGAGACCAACCCGATATTGATTCTCCATTAATTCACCAACAGAGCGAACACGTCGGTTCCCTAAATGATCAATATCATCCACATCGCCCTTACCGTTTCGCAAATCAATCATTGTCCCAATAACAGCGATTATATCCTCCCTCCGGAGTTCGCGAACCGCATCGGGTGCAGTCAAATCCAGGCGGGAGTTCATCTTGACGCGCCCAACAGAGGAGAGATCGTAACGCTCGGAACGCTCTACCTTTATGTCCCCCTCTTTAATGCGAACTACACTGGGTAAACTGTGAGCTCGGCATACGCTGCAAGAAACAGCTATATCAGCATATCCATCATGCACATCCAACAACCACGCATTAGAATCCGCCTCAGCACGGGAAATATGGCCAACCGAAATCAACTCTGAAGAGCCCGTCCAAAAAAGTTCAGCCTCCGATTTCTGAAGTTTTACAGGACTTAAAAACAAACCATAGAAAAGTTGCTCAGCACTTTCCTCGTGAGGCGGCTCCCCTGGTCGCATCACCCTATAGATGTCTGTGAGGGCATCTAGCCTGTTTTTGTTTTTATCCACATTTAAGGTATTTAAGAGGTGAGGCTCCTCGCCTGAACCCACCAGCAAGGTTGCAAAAGACCTAACGCCGTTTGCTTGTAGGCGTTCCAAACCATCTTCTGTTACCTCATCACCTGCCTCTGCTATAACCAGGCCATCTTTATCAATTATATCGTTGGCGTAGAACTTGCTCGTTAACTCTTCCAGGGGGGCTATATAATCCTTCAACCCCGCTTTCTGAATTTCCTTGATGCGGCGCACATTTGCCCGCTCCCCTACTTCAGCCACCACGCTGCCCGTCTTCGCATCTACCAAATCATAAAGAAGTTTGGTCCCTCTAACGGATTCCACATCAAATTTTGCTCGCCACCCAACCTTGTCTCGCCTATATACAGTTTGTTTGTAAAATTTTGCCAGAATTTCTTCCGTACTAAACCCAAGAGCCCTCAAAAGAGTCCCCACCTGTAGTTTCCGCCGCCGATCAATTCTGACAAAAGCTATGTCTTTGGCATCAAACTCAAAGTCCAACCAACTTCCCCTATAGGGAATTATCCTAGCAGCAAACAACAACTTTCCAGAGGCGTGTGTCTTCCCCTTATCGTGGTCAAAGAAAACTCCCGGAGACCGATGCATTTGGCTAACGATGACCCGCTCCGTTCCATTTATAACAAACGTGCCCTTCTCAGTCATAAAGGGAATATCACTAAAGTATACGTCTTGCTCCTTTATATCTCGTACAGATTGCGCCCCCGTTTCCTCGTCGACATCTAGGACAGTTAACCGCAACGTAACCCTGAGCGGAGCGGCATATGTCATACCCCTTTGTTGACATTCTTCTACGTCATACTTTGGCTTATCAAATTCGTATTTGACGAAACTCAATTCAGTACGTTCAGAGAAGTCTAAAATTGGAAATACAGACTCAAAAACGTCCTGAAGGCCCCACGCCCCCCTACTCTCAGCGGGGATGTGCTGTTGTAAAAAATGGTCATATGAAGTCTTCTGAACCTCAATAAGATTTGGCATGGTCGTTAAAGTTTGAATGCGACCAAAGTTTTTTCTGATACGCTTGCGGCCGGTAAACGAAAGCGTCATGATGCCTCCTCAATACTGCTTTATATCTACTATTTTAAGTGCGAATGTTAGGGTCCTGCCTAAACTTCCACCGATTGCCTCGACAGTTTTTTTGCGGGCAAAAAACGGCGGAACCCTGGGTGCTTGGATCATAATAGCAATTGGATCCAAGCGTCGGGTTAAGTTCAACTCAGGTCCCAAGGAAATTACTTCACTTCCACAGTTGCCCCAGCACCCTCTAGTTTTTTCTTGAGTTCTTCTGCTTCATCTTTTGAAGCTCCTTCTTTAACAGGCTTTGGAGCAGATTCGACCAAATCTTTTGCTTCTTTCAATCCCAAGCCCGTGATAGATCTCACTTCTTTGATGACGTTTATTTTCTTATCACCCACCGACGCCAGGATTACTTCAAACTCTGTTTTTTCTTCGCCAGCATCTGTAGCAGCAGCCCCAGGAACCGCAGCTGCAACCGCGACAGGCGCTGCCGCAGAAACACCCCACTTTTCTTCCAAGAGCTTACTCAACTCAGAAGCTTCTATAACGGTTAGAGCCGAGAGCTCTTCCGCAATTTTTTCCAAATCAGCCATCTACGCTAATCTCCTTAATCTAACTAAGTAAAAAAATAAACCTACCCGCGTCCAAGAAAGCCCACAGATACCACTAAAAACTCATTTATCCCCATACACACCAAAAACCCTAGCCAATTGGGATGAAGGGGCGGCCAGCACTGAAACAACATTGGTAGCGGGCCTTTTGAGAAGAGACACCAGTTTTGCGCGGAGCTCATCAACCGATGGCAAAGCCGCCAACGCCTTTATTTCGTCACCACTCAAACGGTTCCCATCCAAGCTACCCCCAAGAATAACCAAATGATCACTGTCCTTCGCAAACTCGACGGATGCTTTAGCTGCCGCTACTGGGTCCTCCGAACACGCCACCCCCGTTGGGCCCTCGAACAAGTCTTCAAGGCCTCCAAAAGCAGTGCCATCCAGCGCCCTCCGAGCCAGACTATTTTTAGTGACCCGAAACTGAGCCCCTGCTGCCCGCATCTTACGCCTTAATTCGGCAGATTCGGCCGCCGTCAAACCCTTGAAGTGACTTACCACTATAGAGTTCGCCGCGTTAAACGTCTCTCGCAAAGAGTTAACTAATTCTTCCTTTTGGACTCGGTCCAATGTCCTTCTCCGACTTTAACAACAAGTACCCACAGGCCCTGCCGATCGTTGTACTCTGAACGCCATAAGCATTTACACACTGGCACTCCCTTGTACCTGCCCAATAAAGACGGAACCACCAGAAGAATTTGGATCAATTCAAATAGATCCCCCTTTCTCCTAGGCAACCCCATCTATATTGGCGAAGCACTCATAGCCACTTTAAGGATCCCCGAACGGGGGACGAACACCAATAGTCTTGGACGGGTATTTTCTATACTATCATAACCCCAATGGGCCATTTGTGGGTGTCTTACCACACCCACACTACTCCTCCTAAGTTTCGGTGCTCTTCACACCCAAAATCCCTGCTATGTCAATCCTTATGCCTGGGCCCATAGTGGCACTAATCGTCGCTTGCTGCAAAAAATTCCCCTTCGCCCCACTTGGCTTAGCACTATTCACTGCATCAATAAAGGCCTGAACATTTTCTTGAAGTGCACCCTCCGAAAAACTAGCCTTCCCAACACCAGCATGTACAATCCCAGCCTTCTCAACCCGAAAAGCCACCTGACCACCTTTCACAGCACTTACGGCGGCAGCCACGTCGTTTGTCACAGTTCCAAGCTTTGGGTTTGGCATCAAACCCCGAGGCCCCAGCACTTTTCCTAATCTGCCAACCACGGCCATCATGTCAGGAGTTGCAACACAACGATCAAATAGTATTTCTCCTTTACTGACGCTCTCTGCCAAATCATCTGCCCCTACTATATCGGCACCGGCCTTCCGAGCCTCGTCAGCCTTATCATCCTTAGCAAATACGGCCACACGCACCGTCTTTCCGGTACCATTCGGAAGCGAAACAGCGCCCCGAACCATCTGGTCCGAGTGACGGGGATCAACGCCCAAATTCAGCGCCAATTCTATGGTTTCATCAAACTTGGTGCTTGCTGTCTTCTTCACCAATTTAATAGCTTCAGATAGGTCATACTCAGTACCATTATCCAACTCTTCCAAAGCTAATTTCCGTCTTTTACTTTGTTTTGCCATATCCTCAATCCGAAACGCTTATTCCCATTGATCGAGCCGTACCGGCCAAAATTCGGCACGCCGCATCGACATCATTTGCATTTAAGTCCGCCTTTTTAACTTCAGCGATCTCACGCAAACTTTGCATACTAATACTTCCAATATTATCTGTACGACCGACCTCGCCATTCCCTTTATTCACCCCGGCTGCCTTTTTAATAAGAAAACTAGCCGGCGGGGACTTCGTCGTAAAACTGAAACTCCGGTCCGTATAGACCGTTATTACCGTAGGGATTGGCATTCCTTGCTCGACCTTTTGGGTCTCGGCATTGAAAGCCTTACAAAACTCCATGATATTAACTCCATGTTGCCCCAAGGCTGGACCTATCGGCGGCGATGGATTCGCCTGGCCCGCCGGCACTTGTAACTTTATAAAGCCATCTATTTTCTTTGCCATAGAACGATCCTTCAGCTCCCCGAGCCCCCCCTAACTAATATCAACCAATAACCCGTCGAACCAAAAGCAACACCATAAGTACTCTATAGTTTCTCAACCTGGCTATACTCCAATTCCACCGGGGTCGCCCTCCCAAATATAGAAACCGAAACTTTTATTCGGGCCTTATCCTCATCAACTTCTTCCACCATTCCATTAAAGGAAGAAAACGGCCCATCAGATACTCTCACCATTTCACCCACATCAAAAGTTATCGACGGCTTGGGCCGCTCAATTCCGTCCTGCACCTGACGCAGTATTCTATTCGCCTCGGCCTCTGAAATGGGCACCGGTTCATTTGCCGTTCCAAGAAAGCCCGTCACCTTAGAAGTATTCTTAACTAGATGCCAGCTCTCATTTGTCATAGTCATTTTTATTAAAACATAACCAGGAAAAAACTTTCGTTCGCTAGCTACCTTCTGGCCCCGCCGCATTTCCACCACTTCTTCCGTGGGCACTAGTATTTGGTCAAAAAGATCCGGCATTCCTTTCCGGACTGCCTGCTCTCCTATTGCCTGTGCAACCTTCTTCTCAAAACCAGAGTAAGTATGAACTATATACCAGCGCTGCTCCATGGACCTCTACACCCCAACGCCCAAAATCAGTTTGATACCCCAGGCCAAGATTTGATCAACAAAAAAGAAAAAAATCATTAAAAGGAATACCATGATGAAAACCATCACGGTAGTCACCCCTGTTTCCTTCCTTGTTGGCCAGGTAACCTTATCCACTTCCTGGCGAACTTCTCGCACAAATTGGCCTGGATTAACTTTGGCCATACTTAAACGCTCCCATTTTGGACCAAATGTCCAAGTTTAACCGACCCTTGGCAGGAGTGGAGGGACTCGAACCCCCAGCCCCCGGTTTTGGAGACCGGTGCTCTACCAATTGAGCTACACTCCTCCATGTCAGCGGAGTCCACAACACCACATCAATATACCTTCAACCCTGACTACTCGATAATTTCTGCAACAACACCGGCACCAACTGTGCGCCCGCCTTCGCGTATCGCAAACCTCAA
>PBWV01000045.1 GCA_002728255.1 Rhodospirillaceae bacterium
TGTTGAGATTAAAGGATTGGAATCGCTCGAAATTCATGGTGGCGAGGTTATCGCTGATGTGCATCAGACGTTTCAGGTCCTCCGCNGTCTGGGNCTTGGCAACGATCGCGAGTTCGTGAGTATCGTNNAGCAAACGCGGCTTAGTTATCGGGACNCCCGTTTTAGTTGGGGNCATATTCATNTTTTTTGCGGGAGAGAGTAGCGTCAGNATNATTTATCCTTTCCTCCTAACATCAACCTAGACAATCTAGATTTGTATGCGTGGGTTTTTAGCCCCATGAGACTACGCATCTTCCTCAAAAATTCAAGCGCCTTGCCACTGGAAATGCCTGTATATAGGATCCGGAAGCACACTTTACTTGCATTGAGTTGAGGGTAACGATCCGGTGATGAAANTTTTAGGAACCGGCCTTTTCATTGGCAGTTTGATATACGTTGGATTGTGTCTAGTTCTTTACCTTTTTCAGGGACGATTGGTTTTTCATCCCTCTAACTCTTTGGTGGCANCACCTGNTGAATCGGGGCTTGTCTATGAGGATGTTTACCTAAAATCTGGGGATGCCCGCATCCACGCTTGGTACATTCCGAGTGATGACGCCCAGCTTACTATTCTCTTCTGTCACGGTAACGCCGGTAATATTTCCCATCGCATGGAAACGCTGTCGTTGCTCAACAACATGGCGGCAAATGTTTTAATTTTTGATTATGCGGGCTTTGGCCGTAGCAGCGGTAAGCCAAGCGAAGTCCAGACCTATCGCGACGTCGAGGCCGCCTGGAGATTCTTGATTGAAGAAAAGTCTGCAAAGCCCNAACAAATCGTATTGTTTGGACGCTCTTTAGGCGGCGCTATAGCAACNTGGCTNGCGGCAAGGGAGAGCCCTGGTGCGTTAATTCTCGAATCAACTTTTACCTCAATAGTTGCGATGGGTACTAAATTATACCCAATATTTCCTGTTAACCTACTTGCGCGAGTCCGATACGACTCCTCCAAATTAATTGGGAAGGTTACGAGCCCCATACTCATTATTCACAGTCGTGATGANGAAAGCATTCCTTTCAAGCATGGACTCGCTCTGTACAATATTGCAAAAGAAACAAAAGAATTTCTCGAGATTAGAGGGGCTCACAACAGTGGGTTTTTAGATTCGGGCACGGATTATATTATTCCCCTNGAATCTTTTCTCAGGAAAGTGGAAGGAGNTATGTTTCGATCGTTTGCAGCATAACGTGCCGTGAATTTTTTGATGTTTGTCATCTTCCTTCCAACGTTGTTCATATTTAAGCCTTAGCTTAAGTCGTTAAATAAATTAACGGTAATTTAANAAGAGTATTTTGAAGTTNAGTTGTATNTCCGAATCGGGTGCTTTCTGCGGAAATCACTCGTATGCAGTGCGCAATATTCTTCGATTTTTTAATTGGATGTTTTCNGAAAAGATCTTCGGATGCTACANTCTATGATAGAGNGTAGCAACATTGTCGTGTGGAGATGAAAAGATGGGCGATTATTTCAGTGATGGAGAGCAAAAAGCCTACGCGTTGCCCAATCGTGGGCCTCTAAAATTTACCAGTGATGGAAATTTGGATCCCGATATTCTTGCTGCATATTGGCGCTATGGTTTTTATGTCCTAGAAGGTGCCGTTGGTGCCGAGGAAGTTAAAAGTCTAGTGAAAGATTTCGAAAGTGCGATAGCGCGGGCGCCCACCCATCAAGGTGCGGATNTTGATGCCCAGGGAGAACCTTCTATTGATCATGGGTTTGAGAGTGTTAGGTTCAAGTTTGCCAAGCCTTTAAGCGATCCAATGGGCGCTACAGACAGCACTGGGGGCCGCTATCCTGTCAAAATGACTGAATTTGAGGCACCTTCTGATGGGCCAGAGGAAGTGCTCCTGACTATTGGCGGAAGTATGCAGATTATGGAGTCCAACCTTAGACTATATGGACACCCGAAATTATTGCGGGTTGCTGAGTCGATCAACGGCCCCGATTTTGTGCCTTTTAAGGAAGCAGTTTGGGTTAAGCCTGCTCACTATGGCGCCGCGGTATCATGGCATCAGGATGGCACGACGCATTGGGAAAATCCTAACCTCGATGCCGGAACACACGGGTTTAACTTTATGGCACAGTTGTATCCCACCAATCCGATGAATGCGCTCTGGATAATTCCGGAGAGCCATGACAAAGGTAAAATGGATATAAAGAAGTTGATTATGGAAAACGGTGGGTCAGATAAGCTGCCCGGAGCTGTGCCTTTGTTGTGTGCCGCCGGTGATATTGCCATCTGTAGCCGACAAATGCTCCACTGCTCTTTTCCCAATAGGTCAGATCAGCCACGTGTGACCTATGTCTTTGGCTTCCACCGGCGTGCATCGGTCCAGGGGGTAGAGGGATGGGACGCTGGAGATAAACAGTCTTTTTGCTACGACGACGAACGTATTCATCGGCGCTCGCGGGTCATACAACTGGCAATTGACGCTCGGCAACAGTGTTACCCAGAAGAGGCTCCCTACCTATATCGGCCAATGGCTGCGGAGGCTGGTTCATTGCGTTGGTCTGAAGAAACTCGTGAGACAGTTCTCAGAAACTACAATCAACTGGATTTAGGGATTTAACAGGCTTCCGGGCCTTNTTNNTNGGCTTTCATAGGAAGTGATCGTGTGCCTATGGAAGTCATTTGCCTTACATGCAGATCTAGATGCAGATTGGGACGCTGTCATGTGCAATAAAACAAAACCAGTTCAACCGCGGCGGTTCCAAAAACTTCAAAAACTAGATCATATGCAGCATCGACGCTGTATGAGCCCCGTCACGCCTATATCATTATTATAAATATCGACAGAAAACGACTTGGAAGTGGATGTCAAAGAAGAGTTCATAAGTGGACTTAAAACCCTCCGAAACGACCCTTGCTTTCTCTCCGTGGTTTTAGACAAACAAACTCTGAAAGAAATTGAAGAGGATTGTATCAAACGGAACCACTACTTCCACTCCACTGGTGATATGTCAGGTATCAAACACACAACTTATTCAAGCTATACTAACCTTGCTTAATCAGTAGAGTATAAGAAAACTATATTTTTGAATGACGCAGAGGAAACATGTAAAATGCAATCATCTGGTGGATACCTTTTTATTGTCGATAACAGTATTTTTGGCAACAATTTGGTAATTAGTGATTAGAGGGATAATAAGATGCAAAAACTATTCGTTATTCTCCCATTTGTTTTTCTAGTTGGCATTGTAACCAGTGCTTTAGCCGATACAGATAATATTTACAGTCATTATAACCGTATCTATCTGGAGGATGTAAAAGTTAGTGAGGATAAATGTATGGATGCTGCATTGTATGGGGAAAGGACGCATATTCCGTATGGTGAGAGTCATTACGTTGTGAGCCACGACGGGCTGTATTTTCTGCTCGACAGACAGTCTGATGGAAATGGAATGTATATTAGGTGCTGGGCCTACCAGAGAAGTGTTGGCAATTAAAAATTTAAGCACATAGCCTAGAGCGCTTCGCAAGCCCAGGAGTTAAGGCCCTTGATGCGGATTTGGTGGGAAAATTTTTGATGAGTTCGGACAAAATGCATATTGGAAATGCCGCTGCTTTTGCTTTTGATCGGACGGACGTGGGCATTCCAGTTGTGGAGTCCCTGGTATCATCAGGGAAACCATCGGCACTGTTTTATGAAACTCTAGCAGAACGTACATTGGCATTCGCTCAGCGAGAACGCCTTTCCGATCCCGAGAAGGGTTATTCACCGAATATCGCGGGTTTCGTCGGCCCGGTTTTACAGCGCTGTATTGAAAGCGCAGTGCCGATTATCGGCAATTTTGGGGCGGCAAACCCGATGGGCGCCGCCCGGCGGTTGCACACTTTGGCCAAGGAGTTCGGTATTTCTGGATTGCGTGTGGCAGTTGTTGATGGCGATGATCTTCGGGAAAACATTCGCGGTTTACAAACTAAACAATGGGGCAAAGAGAAACCTCTCGACTTGGCAAATACGAAAATTCTCTCGGCCAATGTTTATATGGGGTCGCAGCCGATAGCAGACGCGCTTGGTCAAGACCCACATATTGTCGTCACTGGCCGGGTAACGGATTCTGCCCTGGCGTTAGGGCCGTTAATGCATCATTTCGATTGGGCGTCGGACGATTGGGACAAAATGGCAGCGGGCGTTTTGGCCGGTCACCTGCTTGAATGTGGTGCGCAAATTACTGGTGGTTATTATGCTGATCCTGGTCGCAAGAACGTTCCGGGATTGGCAAATGTTGGTTTCCCAATTGCAGAAGTGAACGAAGACGGTAGTCTGATCATATCTAAGCCAAACGGTACGGGTGGTGTCGTTAATACCCGCACTGTTAAGGAGCAAATTCTTTACGAGGTGGATGATCCGGCCAATTATCTGACGCCAGATGTAACTCTCGATATCTCGGAGGTTGAGGTGGAGCAGGTTGGGCTAGATCGGGTGCGTGTTTCTGGGGCTAAGGGAAAACCGGCTCCAGATAACTGGAAGGTTACGATTAGTGTTGATGGTGGTTGGCTTGGGGAGGGGGAGATTTCTTATGCTGGGCCGAATGCGCTAGCTCGGGCCCGGCTCGCGGCACAGACGATACGGGAGCGGGTGGATATTCTGGGGCTAGACTGTGACCTTCGAACCGATTTGATAGGAACAATCAGTATTCATGACGGGGATACGGGTCAGCTAACAAGGTCTTTCAGCGGAGAGCCGCAAGAGGTGCGAATGAGAGCCGCAGCTAATGCAAATGATGAAGCTACTGCCGCCTTGGTCGCGCGAGAAGTTGAGTCGTTATATTGTGCAGGTCCAGCTGGCGGGGGTGGGGTGCGGCGAAATACCACCTGGCGGGTCAAGACGGGATCAGTTTTGGTGCCCAACAAGGATGTGAAGCCAAGGATAACTATGGTGACTGAAGATGACATATGACGGAAAAGTTGAGGTGCCGCTCTATGAAATCGCACATGGGCGCACAGGAGATAAAGGTGATCGCTCAACTCTCAGCATTATTCCCTATGACCCCAGCGCCTACGCAGTGATTGCTGAACAGGCGACGGAAGAGCGAATGCTTGCGATGTTTCGCCATCGTGGCGCTACCGAAGCGCGCCGGTACGACCTACCCAACCTCCAGGCTTTTAATTTTGTTATCGAGAACGTACTGCAAGGGGGTGTCAACAGTAGCCTTAACCTTGACGGCCACGGCAAGACACTTTCGTTTCTCGCATTGACGATGACTGTTCTTGTAACCCCAGAAGTCCTTGAGGCGGCAAAAATAGCGATCAGTGATTAGCCATATTCTTTCCGCCGAATAACTTCCCAGGTTTGTTTCTTAATAAATTTGCAGTTAGAATTGGTTTTATGGCTTTAAGAAAGAGTAAGCAAGTTTCCTTAGCTGATGCAGTGGGTCGTGTAGGCGATGGTGCACGCATCGCCCTTGGGGGTTTCTCCGTTTATCAGCGTCCTATGGCCTTTGTGCGAGAACTGATCCGCCAGAGTCGGCGTGACCTGACCGTTGTTGGGGTGGTCAATGGCCCGGAGGTTGACATGTTGGCGGGATCCAATGCACTAAAATGTGTAGAAAGCTCATATGTGGGTTTGGAGAAGTTTGGGCTTGCGCCAAATTTCCGACGGCGAGTGCAAGAGGGTAAACTGGAGATGGTGGATTACCCCGAACTTATGAGTTGGGATCGATTTCGTGCAAGCGAGCAGGCCCAGACTTTCCTTCCAGTATCGTTTCTTGGCGGCAGTGATGTTGTGCAGCGCAATCCCAAGATTAAAGAGTTTGACTGCCCGCTTACTGGCCGAAGGCTTTGGGCGGTGCCGCCCGCAGATCCCGAAATAGCGATTATCCACGCCATCATGGGGGATGAATACGGCAATGTTTTGGTGCCACGTCGACGTTTGTTACCACAAAGCCTTGATATCACTTTAGCGCGCTCTTGTGACCGTATCATCGTTACGGTTGAGCGTATTGTATCCAATGACGAAGTTCGTCGGCAGGCGGAGCTTAATCAAGTTCCATCGTATCGAGTCGAGTGCATAGCCGAGGCCCCTTGGGGTGCNCACCCTTGTCCGGTTCTTGGAATTTCCCGCATCGATGAGAGTGCCTTCGAGGAGTATGTGAGGGCAGCTAAGACAGACGAGGGCTTTGCCAAGTATCTNGACGCGACGGTACACGGTTTATCGGATCACGATGCCTATCTTGAGAACCTAGGGGTGGCGCGACTTGCTGCATTACAAACCACGGGGGTGGGCGCGTGACTGTGGCTTGCAGCCTTTCAGAACGACTGGCCGTGCTATTGGCAAAAGAGTTCAGCGATGGGGAGGTGGGATTTACCGGGNTGGGGACAGGACGCGCNGCGGCGGTCTACATCACTGGAATTCCACTAGCTGCTATGGCGCTGGCCCAACGCACGCATGCGCCAAGCCTTACGGTGTTATTGGCCGGTTGGTCGCACAACCCAGATCTCTCGCAGNTGCACNGTCTGCCTGANCTGGAGTTCGACGAGCGTCTGCGTGATCTTCCCTGCGAGGCACAGTCAATTGACTATCCAGGACATTTTGTACTCAAACGTGGTGATATCAGCTTTGGGTTTAGCTCCGGTGTACAGGTAGATTCGCAAGGTAATCTTAACGGTGTTTGCATTGGCAATCCCGATCGCCCCGATGTGCGTTTGGTAGGGCCCATTCTCCACCCTGAGCACATGACTTTGTTCGGGCGGGAATACATAATGATGCCGCATCATGAGGCACGGAACTTTGTTGATAAAGTTGATTATGTTTCCGGCGTTGGTTATCCAGGCGGCCTTGCAGGGAGGGCGGAGTTAGGCCTTCATAGTGGTGGCCCGGCTCTAGTTATAACGCCTAAATGCATTTTCAATTTTGACCGTGAGATTGGTCGTATGACGGTGCGCTCCATCCACGCTAGCGTTAGTGAGGCGGCTCTGCGAAGTGCGACCGGTTTTGAGCTTGGTGACCTGTCAGATGTGCCTCCGACACCGGAACCCACAGAAGAAGATCTACATTTGCTTCGGAATGTTGTGGATCCGCGGGGCCACTTATTACCCGATTTAGATCAGGGGGAATAGCGAGGCTTTAGGGNGCGATGCTATGTACGTTGATGGTGACCTNACTGCCTAAAGTATCAACGCAGTTTNGTCANTTAAGCTAAAAGTAAAACTGTAGATTNGGCACTTGTTCAGAGANTAATGGGAGGGTTAAGAATGACGTATNGGNGAGTATTCATTGGNACATTTCAGGGCGACCGGGATTGGTCATCTGAAGTAAAATTTTTTGAAGAAANGATNGTTCCTGCGATGAAGGCACGTGGAGCGATTTCGACNGAAATGATCCATGATAATGGGGACATGTTTGTAGCAACTGCGACATATGAAGATCAGGAAACGGCNGATGCTAANCCNGNNGGGATACANGNNCTCCGNAAAAGTATCATNGAGGNATTTAATCTTGATCGGATGGATGCATATGGTGGCACAATACTGAAGGGTTTNTAGTTGTCACAACTTAANTANTTCAAGGTATTTAANTTGGGAATTGCATAGGGAATNTAAATGNCTGCTAGANGTTTGAAAGAGNGAATCAATAAGGGCGAACTCTTGATAGGGGTTTCTGTGCCTATTAATTCCACTTTGAATGAAGTNGAAGAAATAATAAGTAAGGATGACTATGCTTTCGTTACTACCGANAGCCAGCACNCGGCNTTCAACGAAGAAACTTTAGTGAATTTATGTCGACATACAAAGAAGCTAGGTATCCCAANACAATTTAGAATTAAACATACCAGAGATACTTACCTCATTGGTAATATCTTAGACCTCGGACCTTTGGGGATCGAAGTGCCTCAGGTAAATGATATTGAAACCGTAAAGGAGGCTGTAGACTATTTTTACTATCCGCAGGAAGGGTTACGCAGTTGGGGTGGTGTGGAGCGTTATGGCATTGAAGAAATATCGGATAGACTGGAATATAGCGATTGGTGGAATAATACNGGATACTTATGTCTTCAAATGGAGTCATTGAGGGCTGTTACGTCAGCTAGGAANCTNGCAATTTCGGGTGTGGANTGCCTAACTTGGGGGCCTAATGACCTCATGTATGATATTGAGGCTCACCCAAAACACCCATTGCAAACTGTGGATGACTGCGTAAAACACGCGTTGGAACAGCTGGAAGGCACGCAAACTAGGATTAGCTTTCGAAGTTACGATCATAACTTGAGAAACAAATATTGGGATATGGGGGTTACCGTCTTAATGGAATCCCCCAAGAAGTAAGTTAATTGGGAG
The DNA here is from genome assembly GCA_002728255.1 of Rhodospirillaceae bacterium. NCBI lineage: Bacteria > Pseudomonadati > Pseudomonadota > Alphaproteobacteria > Rhodospirillales > Rhodospirillaceae > Rhodospirillaceae bacterium. Next base: position 8,322 of record PBWV01000045.1, read on the forward strand.
NAGTGCATTAAAGTTGATGCCATTCGGAGAGAGTTTTATTTAAGACTCTGGGTAAAGCACACTGGGGGCGTTTGGCCCATGCTTTTAATTTTGGGACGTCTTTGGGGTACCGATAATCGATTTATGGAATGTCCGACCTATTAGGAAAGAACGGCGCTTGTTATGAGAAATTTTAGGTTTTTGGGGCTAGTTATTTTGNTNGTATCTCCTTCGCAAGCGAGCGAAATTGTNNACTGGAAAGACTTAGTTGAACGAGACGGTATCTACTANCAAAAAATTGATGAGACTCTATTTACGGGGCAAGTGGATGGTGCAAGAGAGCGCGGGCATATCAGGGAAGGCAAAAAGGATGGCCTTTGGGTGAGTTATTGGAACAATGGAGAACTNCGGGCTCAGGGATCTTATAAGGATGGCAAGAAAGAAGGTCCTTGGATTAGTTATCAGAGTAACGGCGAGATGTGGAAGAAGGGTAGTTANAGCGCCGGAGAACGGGATGGTTCTTGGGTTATTTATCAGAGTAAAGGCGAGGTTTGGAAAAAGGGCGACTATAGTGATGGGGCAGAGGAAGGCCTTTGGGTTGTTTACCACGANAATGGACAGTTGTGGATACAGGGGGNTTACAAAAAAGGAAAAGCAGAAGGTGTCTGGGTTTTCCACCACAGCAATGGCCAACTATGGAAAGAAGGCGCTTACCAGAATGCAGAGGAAGAGGGGCCCTGGCTGGTCTATCATGAGAATGGCCAGCTATGGATGCGTGGAAGTTACAAAAATGGGCATCTGGATGGGCCGGTTGAGGTTTATGATAAAGCTGGACGAGCGAACGAGCAGGCTACTGGGTTTTATGAAGGCGGCCGTAAAACCCATTAACTGGGTTTATTAAAATAGATNACCCTTTCGATTCTTACCTTTTCGACAACCTATAAACGGTGTGTGCAGTAATTTGGGTGCTTGCAATATATTTATAAAATTCAGATGGAAGGGCATCGTGAGAAAAATCCAGTTGTGCTACAAAGTGACGATATTCGAATTAGGGGGAATGTTATGGCGAAATACTTAAAACAAGGTTTGGCGCAAGCCGAGGTAGATGAGGCAGATGCTAAAGTTCGCGCTCAGGTAGAAGGTATACTTGCCGATATTGAGACCCGTGGCGACCAGGCGGTACGGGAGTTATCGGAGAAATTTGATAATTGGAATCCCACCAACTTCCGTCTTACCGAAACAGAGATTGAGTCTGCTATGTCAAAGGTCAAGAAGAGAGATCTTGATGACATACGTTTCGCGCAGGAACAAGTCCGTAACTTTGCGCAACATCAAAAGGCAGCTTTGAANGACATAGAGGTTGAGACGATTCCAGGAGTAGTGCTAGGACATAAAAATATACCTGTAAACTCGGTTGGGTGTTATGTGCCNGGAGGGAAGTATCCCATGGTAGCNTCGGCCCACATGAGTGTGGTTACGGCTAAAGTTGCNGGTGTNCNTCGCATNGTNGCTTCAGCGCCACCTCAGGAAGGTGCTCCTCACCCGGCAATTGTAGCGGCAATGCATATGGGGGGCGCCGATGAAATTTTGGTAATGNGAGGAATACAGGCTGTTGCTACTATGGCCCTGGGGACGGAAAGTGTTGCCGGTGTTGATATGCTTGTAGGTCCTGGAAACATGTTNGTAGCCGAGGCTAAACGGCANTTATANGGNAGGGTNGGCATCGATTTATTTGCTGGNCCCACAGAGACCCTNATTATTGCGGATGAGACTGTTGATGGGGAACTTTGTGCCGTTGACTTNCTCGGTCAGGCTGAACACGGCCCCACCTCNCCGGCGGTGCTATTAACAACATCCCTTCAGTTGGCNGAAAGTACAATTGGTGAAGTGGANCGACAACTTTCNATCCTTCCAACTTCTGATATAGCTAANAAGTCGTGGGCCGATTATGGNGCAGTTATTCTTTGCGATGATATNGAGGAAATGTTGANGGAAGCNAANCGNCTNGCCTTCGAACANGTNCANGTCATGACGAGNGATCCANATTATTTTCTCNACGGTTTGACCNATTATGGTGCGTTGTTCTTAGGGCCCCGCACGAATGTTTCGTTCGGAGACAAGGTAATAGGAACAAATCACACTCTTCCGACCAAGAGGGCGGGTAGATACACCGGTGGTCTGTGGATAGGAAAGTTTATAAGTACCTTGGAAACGGTACAATGGGGTACAGACGAGGGAAGGAAGGCTCTGGAATATGTCGGGGACTGGGAGGAATGAAAGGAAAAGAAAGAAAAGGTAAGGGAACTTGTAAGGGACATGTGTCGATACATAAGGGAA
>PBWV01000046.1 GCA_002728255.1 Rhodospirillaceae bacterium
GTGATCTTATGGGCAAAATGTTCAACGATATAGATCTAAAACAACAACAGCGCGTCAAATGTGCCTTTGATCCTGAGAGCTTGCTTAACCCGGGGAAAGTGTTCCCAACGTTGCATCGTTGCTCGGAGTTAGGGCATATGCACGTTCACAAAGGAGACATACCTTTTCCAGACCTACCCCGATTCTAAATTGAATCAATGAGCTCCACCCTTAATCCTTCTAGCCCTGCAGATGTTAAAGAAACCGTGGAATGGGCGCTAAGTTCCGCTACCCCAATGGCAATCGTAGGTAACAACTCCAAGAAGTTGCTAGGCCAGCCAACCAACCTTGATGTCACACTCGACTTATCAAATTTGAAGGGCATCGTAACCTATGAGCCCTCTGAATTGGTGCTGACCGCAAGACCTGGCACTACTCTTAAAGAGGTGCGTGAGACATTGGAAGAACGTGGGCAAGAACTTGCTTTTGAACCTCCCGACTATGGAGCATTCTTCGGAGAAGACAGTGATAGGGCCACGCTCGGAGGCACAATAGCCTGTAATCTATCGGGGCCACGCCGGATTAGGGCNGGNGGTGCNCGAGATCACTTCCTGGGAATGCANGCAGTTAATGGCAGAGCTGAAATCTTCAAAGCTGGTGGGAAGGTAGTTAAAAATGTGACGGGTTACGATTTATGTAAACTCATCGCCGGATCTTATGGAACTCTCGCTCTTCTGACGGAAACAACCTTCAAAGTTCTCCCGAAATCCGAAAAGGTGCGTACAATTCTGATCTCTGGGCTCTCAGACCAATCTGCGTTATCAATTTTTCAGAAGGTCATGGCAGGGCCGACGGAACCTACTGCTCTCGCGCACCTTCCAATGCGTATTGCAAAGCGCTCCAATGTTGACCTGGTTTCCGAAAGCAGTACCTCAATCAGCGCAATTCGCATNGAAGGCCCATCCCCATCTGTACTTCAACGTACTAAGACGTTGCTCCAATACCTTCAACCTTTCGGTCCCACCGAGGAATTACATGGACACAGGTCAGTAATATTGTGGAAAGAGATTGCCGATTTACACCCATTTGTAGGAAACCTCAATTCCACTATCTGGCGAATAATAATACCGCCATCTAACGCTTCTTCTATTACCCAAACACTGTCCGAGACGTTTGATATTTCCTGGTTCTACGACTGGGCCGGTGGTTTAATATGGATAGAATCTGAATTTGAGACAGATGCATTGCATACAGCCATAAGATCAGGTGTGGCTGAGGAAGGTGGTCAAGCCCTAGTAATAAGGAAGGGCAACGACCTAAGCGTATCAGCAGAAGTATTTCAGCCCTTGCCCAAGCCAATCTTCCAACTAAACTACCGAGTAAAACAAGCTTTCGATCCTAACGCGATTTTTAATCCTGGCCGGGTATACACGGGAATCTAGCCCCGATTCTGGAGGTTTAAGTTGGAGACTACTTTTTCACTTACGGACCTAGATGATCCTGACGTTCAGCACGCAAATGACATCTTAAGAAAATGCGTACACTGTGGCTTCTGTACGGCAACATGCCCGACATATGTCCTTTTAGGCGACGAGTTAGACAGCCCACGAGGGCGAATATTCCTTATCAAGGAGATGCTNCAAAAAGAAGGGGCGCCCGGACCCAAAGTTGTCAAACATATTGACCGGTGTCTCTCTTGCCTATCATGTGTTACCACTTGTCCATCCGGTGTAAATTATATGCACCTCATCGACCGGGCAAGAAAGCACATAGAACATACATTCCGTCGACCATTCTCTCATAGAATGCTGCGCTGGTGCCTTACCACCATTTTACCGAACCATAAATTATTCAGCCTGATGGTGCGTATTGCTAATATAGTAAGGCCTATTTCTCTGTTACTACCGCGTAATTTGTCCCGTTTATGGAACCTAATTCCCCAAACCCAAAAAAAAGGCGACGATTGCCCACCCATAGCAACAGCAGGCTACAAACCGAATTCAGAGAAAACTGTTGCGTTGTTGCCTGGCTGCGTTCAAAGAGTTCTCGCTCCCAATATAGATGCAGCTACTACCCGGGTCCTAGCCCGACACAATTGTCAAACTAAAATCATTGGCGGTAGCGGGTGCTGCGGAGCTTTAAGTTACCATATGGGAAAAACCACCCAGGCACTAGAATACGCTCGGGCTAATATAGGCGCCTGGCATCGTGAGCTCAAAGCAGGGAACATAGAATCGATAGTGACCAATACTTCAGGGTGCGGAACGATGATCAAGGACTATGGACATATATTTCGCCACGACCCTTCTTGGGCAGAGAAATCAGCTTTGGTGAGCAGACACTGCCTGGATGTTTCTCAGTTACTTTCCTCTCTCCAAATTTCCCCTACCATGGCAAACCCCGCCACAGTGACTTATCACTCAGCATGCTCGTTGCAACATGGACAGAAACTACATGACGAACCAAAAGCATTGCTGCAAAAGTGTGGTTATAATGTGGTTGACGTCCCTGAAGGCCATCTTTGCTGCGGGTCGGCAGGGACCTACAATATACTGCAACCCAAAATCGCGGATCAATTGCTTCAACGAAAGTTGACCAACATAGCCAAAACCGAGAGCGATATAGTGGCTGCCGGCAATATTGGCTGTATAACCCAACTTCAGAATGGATCAGACAGACCAGTTGTTCACACCGTGGAGTTACTGGATTGGGCTACAGGCGGGCCAAAACCAGCAGGAGTCCCTGACTANTGATAACTCAAAANGAATGATTATCGCATCGGATAACAAATGGAAACTAGTACAAAAATTACAAAGATATTTCTCAGCCTCGCGCTGATCCTAGCACTGATGATGCAACACATATCACTAGGGTTAGCCAACCAGAAAGATGCACGGCTGGACACATTATTCGTGCGTCTGCATGATGCTCAAAACTGGGCCGAAGCAAGGCCCGTAGAAGGTCGTATTTGGAGCATCTGGTTAGAATCAGAAGATGAGAAACTTGACACAATCATGAGGCAAGGGATCTTGGCTATGAATGCTCGCGATTACTCTGGCGCTCTAGAGGCATTCAATGCAGTTATTAGAGAAGCACCAGACTTTGCAGAAGGCTGGAACAAACGCGCTACTCTCTANTGGTTAATGGGTGAACTGCAAAAGTCTATTGATGACATAGAACGTACTTTGGCCCTTGAACCCCGACACTTTGGCGCCCTATCGGGCCTAGGGATGATTCGAAAGAAACAAGAACGTCCCGCCGAAGCCATCCAAGCATACAAGAGAGCCCTCGAAATTTATCCAACTATGCCCAATGCAACTGACCAAATCAAAATTCTAGAAGAGCAATTGGGCAAATCAATATAGAAAAACTGCAAAAAAGTATCTCTGTTGTAAAGGCTACCAAATTTCTCGTTTTTCCTACCATACCCCCAACTGAGAGGTGTTTCTGTGTCCCACTCTGTAGATTATTACTTTGCTGTACCATCCCCCTGGACCTATTTAGCTGGGCCAAGATTCGAAAAGTTAATTAGAAAATATAACCTCGAAGTCAATTGGAAGCCTTATGAAGTACCCCGCGTCTTTGCCTTAACAGGAACAAAACCCGTCCTTCAAAGACCACCACAAATTCAGAAGAATCGACTCAACGAACTGCGGAGGTGGAGAGAATATTTGGATATGCCTCTAAATCTAGAGCCAAAATTTTTCCCAGCTGATGCAACTCCCGCCGCCCATATGCTAATTAGCGCCAAACAAACGGGCCGCGAGATATCAAAATTGGCACACGCCTATATGAGGGCTTACTGGGCAGAAGAGAAAGATATTGCAGATTCTGCAACCCTTGTAGAAATTGCTGATAAGCTAGGGTGGAATGGGAAAATATTATTTGAAAAATCTGGGGAAGCCGCAGTACTTGCAGAATATGAAGAAAATTCGGAAGAGGCTATACAACGAAACGTTTTCGGAACCCCCACTTGGATTTATAAAAATGACCTCTTCTGGGGGCAAGATCGATTAGATTTCTTAAAACGTGCTATAGAGGACGGATCGTGAGTGCAGCGCCAATCAAAGAACTTTGGAGCGTTTCACATCGCCATATTCGTCAAATTTTATGCTTGTTTCTCTTGTATATGGTTTATTGCATATCAGGCGATGANGTTACCGCACAAGACGATCTAAAAATAGGAATTACCCAATTTCCATCTACCTTTCACCCTAGTATTAACTCGATGCTGGCTAAGTCCTACATCGTTAATATGACAAATCGGGCGATAACCACGTACGATCAAGACTGGAAATTAGTCTGCCTACTTTGTGTCACCTTACCCACCATGGAGAATGGCTTAGCCCAAATAGAAACGCTTAGCGACGGAACAGTTGGCGTGGCACTAACATATACTATTCACCCCGAGGCGACTTGGGGAGATGGAACGCCAGTCACATCAAAAGATGCCATTTTCACATGGGAAGCTGGTAGAAATAATGAGAGCGGGTTTGCCTCACTTGAGGGATATCGTCGGATACTATCTGTAGACATAATTGACGAAAAGACATTTGTTTTACATATTGACCGGCTCTCCTATGACTACAACTCGTTAAATAATTTTTATTTGCTCCCTGCTCATCTTGAAGAAGAATCCTTTAGTACGCCGTCTGAATATCGTTATCGCACCCTTTACGATGTAAACCCTACGAACAAGGGCCTATATTTTGGACCCTATAGAATAATCCATATTCAGGAAGGAGCCGAGGTAGTTCTTGCACCTAACCCAACTTGGTTTGGGGAAAAACCATTTTTTTCAAAAATTGTTGTTCGTGTTATAGAAAACACAGCAGCGCTGGAAGCCAATTTGCTTTCTGGCGCTATAGATTATGTGGCGGGCGAACTAGGGTTCAGCATTGAACAAGCCTTAGCGCTCGAAAGACGCAAGGGAGATCAGTATGATGTTCTCTATAAGGCTGGGCTGATCTATGAACATTTAGATTTTAACTTGGACAATCCTATCTTCGCTGATCGTAGAGTTCGGCAAGCACTTTTATATGGCCTCGATAGAGACCTTCTCGTGGCTCAGTTATTCGATGGGCGGCAACCAGTAGCTCATTCCAATATAAACCCCTTGGACCAAATCTACGACAACTCTGTCCCAATTTATAAATTTAATCCGGAAAAAGCTCGGGAACTCTTGGAAGCCGCTGGGTGGTCTAAAATAATTGATGGGATACGCCACAATTCTGCAGGTGAACCACTGCAATTCGTCCTGATGACCACTGCAGGAAATAAATCTCGTGAGTTAGTTCAGCAGGTTTTGCAAAGTCAGTGGATGGAAATAGGCGTCAGTGTATTAATCAGAAATGAGCCCGCAAGGGTGTTTTTTGGAGACACAATGGCGCATAGACTAAACCTAGGCCTCTCCATGTATGCATGGCTAAGCGCACCTGAATCTCTGCCCCGAACTACATTACGATNCGACAATATTCCGACCTCTGACAATGGGTGGTCTGGCCAAAATTACCCAGGGTATGCAAATAAACGAATGGATGACCTCATTGACTCTTTGGAACTCGAACTTGATTTAGATAAGCGTCTTACACTATGGGCAGAATTACAAAGACTTTACGCAGAAGACCTTCCTGCCCTTCCTCTCTTTTTTCGCGCTAACGCGTATTTTTTTCCTAAATGGCTGAAATTTGTTCGACCCACCGGACATATGGCACCAACGACAACATGGGTTGAAGAATGGCGCTATATGTCGAGCACTCCTTCGTCTCAACCATAGCCGCCAGGCATAATAGACGAACTCTAAGCTGCAGAAGTCTTTTTTGGCCCCCGAAATAAAAAAACCATTGGTATGTTTAAGAGGGAAATTATCATTAAAAGCCTAAAATCATTATTAAATGCGATAGTGTTTGCCTGCCTGGTAATTTCAGCGCTTAAAGCTATCATCCCATCAATCGTGGCCATATCCCAAGAATCAGGCATAGATAAAGCCCGTAAACCAGTGTCAAAAGGATGAATACGTCCCGCTATTTCCTCGTGACTGATCTGAGTATTACGTATCAATTGACTAATAACAATTGAGACTCCAATACTACTCCCGATATTTCGAATTAAATTAAATACACCTGTTGCCTCAGTACGTTGCTCTGGTGCCAAAGTAGCAAAGGTCAAAGTATTAGTTGGGACAAAAACTAGTCCCAACCCAAATCCTTGAACTGCACCTATCCACTGTATACTCCAAAATGAAACATTTACCGTAAAATGGCTCTGCTCCCACATAGCATAGGCCATTAAGATGAGCCCAACGACTATTAAGCGTCGCCCATCAATCTTNTCTAAGAGCTTAGCACTGACCATCATAGCGGCCATAGCGCCGGCACCTCGTGGGATCAGCACATTACCGCTTGTTATCACGGGATAATCCAACAGGTTTTGAAGGAAGGGCGGCATCAATGCAATCCCTGTTAACAATAAGAGCCCAAATATGAAAACAAACCAGACTCCCGCGGCAAAATTTCGATCTCGGAACAAGGTTAAATCTATAAACGGGTGCTTGGACAAATAAGAATTAACAATAAAGACATACAAACAACCAATAGCTAGGCCCAACTCGATTAAGATTTCCGTTGAGGAAAACCAATCCAGATGTTCTCCGCGATCTAACATAACCTGAAAAGCGGCGACACCTACGCTAAGCGAAGTAAAGCCAATAATATCAAATGGTCTCTTGCTCTTGCCCACTTCTGGNACAAAGGCACGGATTCCCATAAATGCCAATATTCCCAATGGTAAATTGATATAAAAAATCCAAGGCCACCCATGCATCTCGGTAATATAGCCCCCCAACGAAGGCCCAATTATNGGGCCAATCATCATGCCTACTGACCACATACCCATGGCAAAGCCGTGTCTACTGCGGGGGAAAACATCCANTAAAATGGCATGCGATAGGGGGATTATCGGTGCGCCCATAGCCCCCTGGGAAATTCGCCAAAATACTAATTCCTCCAAGGAAGAAGACTGNCCACATGCCATAGAGGCTGCCGTGAANCCCGCGACCGAAANCAGNATCAGCCTTCGTCGGCCAAATTGTGCGGNCATCCAACCAACTGTTGGCGTCACTATTGCAGTTGCTACTACATAAGAGGTTAAAACCCATGATATTTGATCNGGAGTCGCCGACAAGTTACCCTGCATTCGAGGTATAGCTACCGCAGCAATGGTAATATCTATAACTTGCATTATAGTGGCGAGCAGAACAGCCGCCATCACCCAACCCCTCCGGACCGAAGGACCAACTGCAGCAGAACTTAGGAGACCTGAGCTATTCATTTCTAATTGCGCCCAAACATACTTAGATTTGTACCCACAATTTTAGCCATTTTTGTTACTACGCATTCCCCTAACGCGATACAGTTTTAGGGTGTCAAATTTTCTTTTCCCAAGCGTGCTAACGCTCGAGTTATAAAGTCGGGGACCTCCCGCTTATGCTCGGTATCAATCGAGACTATGACGCTCATGCCTGCTCTTAACGGAGGTTCCTCAATACTATCAAGGAACATTAATCGCACTGGCACTCTCTGAACCACCTTAACCCAATTGCCGGTGGCATTTTGAGCTGGCAAGATAGAAAATTCCGAACCGGTCGCAGCCCCTATACTGCTTACTAAAGCCCTCCAAACAACATTGGGATAAGCGTCCACCTCTATAGTAGCCGCCTGACCCACCTTAACGTGCGTCAATTTAGTTTCTTTTAAATTTGCATCTACCCAGGCATCACCACTTCCCACTATTCCAAACAAAGGCTGCCCTGCAGTNACATATTCCCCAACCTGCAACCCTATATTGGTCACCGTNCCGCTGGTAGGAGCAAGAATTTTTGTTCGATCTAGTTCATACTCAGCACGCTCTTTTTCTGCCCAAGCTTCTAAATATTTAGGATGCTGCTCAACTGGTAAATCAGGATCATCACCTAAACGAGCCAAGGCCTGTGATATCCGTTCATCACTTTGCCTCAATAATTTTTCAGCGATCTCCAACTCATGACGAGCATGATCAACAGAAACGGCTGAAACAACCCCTTTATCCAGTAACGACTGCTGCCTGTCGAGCTCTCCTCTTAAGTAAGAAACCTGTTTAAGGGCTACTTCTTTACTGGCAATCTCCTCTCTATACTGGGCTTTTGCGGCTCGAATATCTCGCGAAACAACGGCCACAGCAGCTTTTGTCCGTGCAACAGAAATGAGATACGGGTCATCTTCTATCCGTATGAGAGTGTCGCCACCAACCACCGGTGTATTTTCTCCAACATGCACTTCGCTTAGAGGACCCGAGATCTCCGCGCTGATCAAAATTTTATCTGCTTTGATATACGCGTTGTCCGTAGTTACTATTCGACCTCCTGTTGCATATATATAGCCCCCAACTACGAACACCACAACGGGACCTAAAAGCATCAAAGAAGTCTTTAATAGGAAGAAAATTAATCTCCTGGAGACACCCAGAGCATAACCGATTAATCTCAATATGTTCATACGTTCCCAGCCTTCAACAAATTTTTCTTCACCAGCTGGAGCTGCTCAATTAATTTATCCTGATCGTCTTCAGACAACCCATCCAACGCCTCCCGCCTAACAGTCAGCGCAACCTTCCTCAACTCCGAGAGAATAGGTTTCGCTTTCTCCGTCAAAAATAACCTCCTGGCTCTTTTGTCATTTGGATCCGGCCGACGCTCAACCCAATCGTCGGTACTCAACCGCTCCAATAAACGAGCTAAAGTAATGGGTTTTATTTCTAAAATATCAGCGAGTTCAGATTGCTTTACACCCTCGTTGCGGCTTAGGTGAGCCAAGACCCGCCACTGAGCCCGTGTAAGTCCGATAGCGCGGGCATGATGGTCAAAGCTGATCCGCATCAGCCGAGACACATCATGTATTAAAAAGCCAAAGCTCCGCTTGAGCTCCTCAGGAAATAGCATGAGCCTGAATCCATAAGAAATATTAGGAAGCTCGCTTATAGAGTGTTAGCTTATCATAAGCAAGCTTATTATAAGCTAACATATAATATCTGAAACCCTAAATAATTGCTACTCTTTCCGAATACCCATAATGTTTCGCTTCAGACAAAAATCAGACCAAACAGGACACAAGCCATAGAACAGGCAGCTTTATGACCTACTATTTCCTACGTCGACTAAGCCAAACTTTCATCGTACTGCTAGCAATGTCCTTTATTATTTATTCCCTTATAGGACTCATGCCTGGCGACCCAATCGATATTATGGTTCAATCAGACCCGAACTTGACTACCGAAGATGCAGCTAGACTTAAAGCTAGCTATGGCCTCGATCAGCCTCTCATTGATAGATATTGGAAATGGTTAAATTCCGCCGCTAAAGCCGAATTTGGCTATTCGAGAATTCATAACAAACCCGTTGTTGAGATTTTAATCCCTCGCCTTTCTAATACGTTACTACTAATGGGAAGCAGTCTAATTTTGGCATTAGCTTTTGCTATTCCCATGGGTATATGGGCGGCCATCCGCCCACGTTCACACATAGATTTTTTAATAAATTTAATTGCCTTAGGGGGAACATCTATTCCTATCTTTTGGCTTGGGCTACTTCTAATAGTCGTTTTCTCGGTCTGGCTTGGGGTGCTGCCCGCATCGGCAATGTATGAGCAAGGTTCGGATACTCTTGACCGAATCAAACACTTAATGTTGCCGGTGCTCGCGCTTGCTCTCGCCACAATTGGACAATTAACCAGACATATGAGAGCAGCGATGATTGAGGTTTTGCGAGAAGACTATATCCGAACAGCCCGCGCCAAGGGACTAAGGAATAGAAAAATAATTATTCACCATGCCCTCCCCAATGCAATGATGCCTGTCATAACCGTGATAACACTCAGCTTTGGAGGCCTGTTTTCTGGGGCATTAATCACCGAGACAATGTTTTCATACTTGGGAACAGGGAAGCTTATATTCGACTCAATTATGGGAAATGATTATAATATGGCCCTAGTAGGTCTTCTCTTTGCCACCATTTTGGTGCTTTTTAGTAACTTGATAGCAGACCTGCTGTATGCCCGGCTTGACCCAAGAGTTCGCTATGATCGAAGGTAGCCAGGACATGCTGAAGACTCTTTTTCTCAGTAAAAATCATGGAAAACGTAGGCTCAACAATTGGGACTTTCTTCTCACAATATTCAGTGGCCTTATATTAGCGCTCATAGTAGGGCTAAGCTTGTTGGCTCCCCTTCTCGAGCATCTTATGGTTGGCGAAGCATCTAAGATAGACCTCTTTAATCGCCACAAGGGACCTTCACTAAGGCATCTTCTTGGTACCGATGAACTTGGAAGAGACTTACTGCTACGTCTACTCTATGCAGGACGTATTTCATTGCTCGTAGGAACGATAAGTGCTCTGTTGACCGCTCTTATAGGGGTAATCATTGGAGTTTCCGCCGGTTATTACGGAGGCTGGATAGATTCAGTCTTAATGAGATTTACCGATAGCATCATCGCACTTCCTCTTTTACCGCTGCTAATAGTATTAGCCGCTACTGACCTCACAAAGCTTGGGCTACCTCAAAGCCTGGGAAATGCCCCCGAAGCGGCCCTCTATCGCATAATTTTTATTATTTCCTTGGTGGGTTGGACTACTGTTGCCCGTCTAACACGCGCATCTGTAATATCGCTACGAGAACAAGAATTCGTTTTAGCAGCAAAAAGCCATGGAGCGAGCACTCTACGAGTCATGTTTGGACATATTCTTCCTAACTCGATCTCTCCCATCCTGGTAGCAACAACCTTAACTGTGGGAAACGTTATATTATTAGAATCTGTTTTAAGCTTTCTTGGACTTGGAATTCAGCCGCCGACCCCCACATGGGGCAATATGCTAACTAACGCACAGGATGTGATTTTTGAGACCCCAATGGCCGCTGTATGGCCTGGATTGCTGATTTTCTTGACAGTTATTTCCATCAATTTTCTAGGAGATAGCGCAAAAAATACATTGGATCCCAAGAATTTAAGCTAAATTCCCTCAAAGAAACGCGAAATCCATTCGAGTTAACTGAACAGGCTGCCCCACCGTATACTGCCAGCAACGCTGCCATTAACCCACAATTTATACCAATTCCACAAAGTAGTGTATTTCAGTTTTATTACTGTGTAGTTTGTATGAACCTTATCTCAACAGCCAACCCTTTGAAGGGCACAATGAAAAATAATTCACGTGCTGCCACCCAGACCAAAGAATTGGGTAGTACCCAAGAAGGGGCACCGCCCACCCAGACCCAAAAACGCTGGCTCTCTAGGGGTCTTAGCCAACCCGGTGGAAAACTTCCACTATTTGATGAGAATGGGACAAAAATCCAAAAGCGGACTATCACTAGCTGTATTAAACGTGGTTGGGCAGAGCCCTGGTTTTCTAATCCACTTAAGCCCGACTGGCTGGTATGTCGACTTACCAAAGCGGGTAGAAAAAATTTCGAAACGCTCGATTAAACTAAAATATACTCCGGGAACGAACACAAGTAGTTTCTTGAATACACTGCTAAAGGTCGCGTTTAGCGCGCAAAGTTTAAAGAAACCTAGGTCGCAAGTTTTTGAGATTACTGATATGCTCACCAAGACCAAAACGTCTGATTAATTGTGTTTCTGGAGGCCTATTATTACCAACAACAAATCCAAACCGCTCCTAGACCAAATTGCGAGACCATCTGATCTCCGGCTCCTGGAAGAGAAGAAGCTCCAACAATTGTCCAATGAACTTAGAGACGAGCTAATAGAGGTCGTGTCTCAGACGGGAGGACATCTTGGAGCTGGCCTGGGCGTAGTGGAATTGACGATTGCACTACACTACGTGTTTAACACTCCCGAAGACCTCTTAGTTTGGGATGTTGGCCACCAAGCCTATCCTCACAAAATTTTGACTGGACGGAGAAACAAGATGGCCACCTTACGAAAATGGGGGGGACTTTACGGCTTCACGAAACGTAGTGAGAGCCCCTACGACCCTTTTGGTGCAGCCCACTCTTCTACCTCCATATCAGCGACGCTAGGAATGGCAGTAGCCCGGGATCTAGATAATAAAGACCACAACGTTGTTGCAGTCATAGGCGATGGAGCCATGAGCGCAGGGATGGCATACGAAGCTATGAATAACGCTGGCCACTTAGGAAACCGTCTCATTGTCATACTGAATGATAATGACATGTCCATAGCTCCACCCGTAGGGGCTATGAGTGCATACTTATCCCGCCTAATTTCCTCTAAATCGTACAGAAGCTTACGACACGTTGCCACCCAAGTCGCAATGAAATTTCCGCGGCCCCTAGCAAAAGGGTTTCAAAAAGCCGAAGAATATGCACGCGGCATGATTACCGGGGGCACACTATTTGAGGAGCTAGGGTTTTATTATGTTGGACCAATAGATGGGCATAACATAGACCATTTACTTCCAGTGTTACGCAATGTCCGGGATGCCGAAAGTGGCGGGCCAGTTCTTATCCACGTCGTCACCCGCAAGGGGAACGGATACCCACCAGCTGAAAAAGCCGCTGATAAATTTCATGGCGTTGGCAAGTTTAATGTAGTTACTGGTGATCAACCGAAAAAAATAAGTAATGCGCCTAGCTATACTTCCGTATTCTCGAACTCCCTGATAAAGGAAGCCAAGATTGATCCAAAAATCATTGCCATTACGGCCGCAATGCCATCCGGGACTGGTATTGATAAATTCAACGAGGTATTTCCAGACCGGACCTTCGATGTGGGAATTGCCGAACAACATGCGGTAACGTTTGCGGCCGGGTTAGCCACACAGGGCTATAAGCCCTTTGTTGCGATTTATTCCACTTTTCTTCAACGTGCATATGACCAAGTAGTGCACGACGTAGCTCTACAATCCCTACCTGTACGATTTGCTATTGATCGGGCAGGCCTTGTAGGAGCAGACGGACCGACCCATGCGGGCTCATATGACATAACCTATTTATCCGCCCTTCCTAATTTCTGTATCATGGCGGCCTCAGACGAAGCCGAGCTAACCGATATGGTGGCTACAGCGGTGACAATAAATGATTACCCGGTGGCAATTCGATATCCTCGTGGCGAAGGAGTGGGAGTAGAAGTACCAGATAAAGGAAGAGTCCTTCAAATTGGGAAAGGTATATGCCACCGAGAAGGGTCACATGTAGCCATACTATGCCTCGGGGGAAGGCTTCAGGAATGTTTGATGGCCGCGGATGAATTGACGACCCGGGGATGGAGCTCGACGGTCGCGAACGCTCGTTTTGCGAAACCCCTAGACGAGGACTTAATTAAACAACTGGCATCCAACCATGAAGTGCTTATTACTGTAGAGGAAGGTGCAATAGGGGGCTTTGCAAGCCATGTATCCCATTTTCTGGCAATTAACGGCTTTCTTGAAAAAGGCCTTAAGCTCCGCCCCATGATATTGCCTGACCGATTTATTTCTCATGGCACACCGAAAGAGATGTATACGGATGCTGCTATCTCGGCCAGTGACATCGTAAAAACGGCTCTAGTTGCTCTCAATCAAAGTGCGGAAAATATAATTATTGAGGAACCTGCACAAAAGGTGAGCACAAACAGCGGCACTCACCTCTAGATTAAAACGGCCTCAGAAAACCACCAACTCACTACATCGTAACTTAAAGTTCACTCAACTCTGAAGGCAACTTAAATTCGACTCGCTCAACAATACCCTCTAGCGTTCGGACATCAATGGGATTCGCCCTACAGAGATACATAACAACCTCTTGCACCAAATTTTCGGGAGCTGAAGCCCCTGCCGTGATACCCACCGTAGCAATGCCCTCCAACCAGGTGGATTGGATACAGTCAGCATTATGTATCAGGTAAGTGGGCACCGACATCTCCAGACCTATATCACGCAGTCTGTTGGAATTAGAACTAGTCTCGTCTCCAACTACTAATATGAGATCACATTGCTCAGCCAACACTCTAACGGCATTCTGTCTATTTTGAGTTGCATAGCAAATATCCCTCAGGTCTGGACCGATAATATCACTAAACCGCCGATGCAACTCTTTGATTATCTCTCTAGTATCATCCACGCTGAGAGTCGTTTGGGTTACGTACGCATATGCACCAGACTCATCTAGAGGCAGCGCGGCAACCTCCTCAACCGAAGAAACCAAAACCACACCCTCCTCTACTCGACCACTAGTGCCTTCCACCTCGGGATGCCCTCTATGCCCAATTAGAATAACCTTTCTCCCCTTGGCCGAAAATTTTTGAGCCTCCTTATGAACCTTCTCAACTAATGGGCACGTAGCATCAATAACCGAAAGACCGCGTATTTTTGCATCTTCCTCAACCCTAGCAGAAACACCGTGTGCGCTAAAAATTGTATGTGCACCTGCTGGTACTTGCGATAGCTCATCAACAAATATCGCCCCCTTAGCACCAAGCTCCTCCACGACCCTCCGATTGTGAACGATTTCATGTCGCACATAAATGGGTGCCCCGTACAACTTGAGAGCACCCTCAACAATACGAATAGCTCTCTCCACTCCTGCGCAAAAGCCTCTAGGCTGAGCTAAAATAACTTGCATGGACCCGCACCTAAACCCTAATCTAAACGCCTTCAATGCCTTGAGCGTGAATTATAATCTGTAACCAACAATTAAGTCCAACAATACAAACTATTATCATTGAGAATCCAGCCTTTAATATTGAACGACATTTCTTAAGAAGAGGGAAACATGGCTAGAAAGAATTCAATAATTGGCACAATTCTGGCACTTGTTCTGTTCATACCAGGTTCACCAAATCCGCAAGCGGCCGATGAGGCTAAAGACATCATTAAATTCCGCCAGAATGTGATGAAAGGAGTTGGCGCCCACATAAATAACATAGCTGCTGTGGCCAAAGGAAAAATAACGTTCCAAGGCAACCTTATCTCTGATGCACAAGGAATAGTAAATGGGTTAGCAACGACGGGCGACCTGTTTCCCGACGGGACAGACGGCGGAAAAACTAATGCATTGAGTTCCATATGGGAGGATCGTTCAGGTTTCGAAAAGGCATTGAGAGAGTCCAGTGAGCGAGCTGGACAACTTTTAGAAGTGATCCAGGGCTCCAATGATATTAAAGAAATTGGTACAGCTCTGGGAGCTCTGGGAAAATCATGTGGTAAATGTCATGAACCTTATAGGAAGAAGATGTAAATCCCACCTAGAGAATATGAGGGCAACGACATATATTCCTCATTTCCCCAAGTTAATAGTGTGCGGCATAATTTTTGCTACCTGCAATAGTTTTACTACTGGGAATGTATTTGCAAACGAAATAACGAAAGATGATAACTCTATTGCTCGGGGAGCCTACATAGCTCGGACTAGCAACTGCATTTCGTGTCATACTGATGTAAAGGACGGCAGTCCCCTTTTGGGAGGAGGACGGCCAATTACGACCAAATTTGGCATATTTTTTACCCCTAACATCACTGCCGACCCTATTACTGGGATTGGACAATGGAATCTTGAGGACTTTCGTAATGCCCTGACCCAAGGCGTATCCCCGCAAGAAGAGTATTACTACCCTGTATTTCCATACACATCGTTTAACGCTATGTCCACAACCGATATAGAGGATTTATGGAGATATTTGGAGAGCGTACCTACAGCTAAAACAGTAAACCGAAAACACCAAATTAAATTCCCTTTCTCCCTTTCTCTTGTCCCCCGTTTATGGAGAAAGACATTTTTCCGACACAAACCCTTCCACTTTAACCCCAAAGAATCACTACGCTGGAACAGAGGGAGTTATCTTGTGGAAGTTCTTGGACACTGTCACGAGTGCCATAGCCCCAGAAACTTTATAGGAGCGATTATCAAAAAAGAGGCTTACTCGGGAGCCAAGCATCCAACCGAGAACAGCTATATCCCAAATATCACTCCCGACCCGACGTCCGGAATTGGTCATTGGGATGAAGATGACATATCTTGGTTTCTCGAAACAGGCTTTCTACCTGACGGAGACGTTACCACCGGGGTGATGGCTGAGATTGTCGAGACCTCTACCAGCCAACTCACCATGAGCGACCGCGAGGCTATAGCCATTTTTCTCAAATCACTACCTCCTATAGAAAACCTTTCCCTAGAAAGAAAAATGAAGAACGCAGAGGAAGGTTGGCAATCGAATGCTCTACACAACAACAATTAACCAAAGAATTGCCTGTCAAGCCAAGGCTCAGTTGAACTTTGAGGATCTCGTTTTGCCTTACGTGAAGCTATACCCTCTAGAACATCTGGGCCGGAGAAGCCCAACATCGCAAGGGCAGTTGACGAGTCAAATTTGGGGCGCGCCATTCGCAACCAGCTATCAATGGTGTGCTTAGTTCATTGCATAGCCGTAGCGGATCCATGTGCAGGTTTGGCGCCAACCTCGAGTGATTTTTCTTCGAGCTTAGCATCCTCAACACAGAGAGAAATAAGCCCTATCCGCTCCGCCTCCTCCCCCGCAATAGTTTCACATTGCATCAAATAATACTTTGCCTTTGCCATTCCACACAATAATGGCCAAATGATTGCTGCGTGGTGGCCCACAACCACGCCCAAACAGGTACACCCATCAATAATTTTGGAGGATCTACTTGTTACAGAAATATCACAAAGCAAATTTACCGCCAGACCGGCACCCACTGCAGGCCCACGGATACAAAAAATGGTGGCTACCTGGAATATTCTTGCACGAGCATCAAAGCGCGCCGCGCTCCACTCCACTCCACTAAACCAAAATCGCCACCCGCTGAAAAGGCCTTCCCGGCACCGATAACCAGCAATGCCCTGCTATTCTCATCTTCACCAACAACGGGCCAAACTTGCAATAGCTCCCTATGCATATCAACCGAAACAGAATCAAGCGTGTCCGGTCTATTGAGTGTTATACGTAAAATACCATCCAAAGGCCGATCAAATTGAAGTGCCTTAAACTCTTTATAAGGGCTCAAAGAGGGGAAGTGCATAGCGCTCCGCCACCTAATCTTTAGATCACACCAATGATGAGTGGTGGGTTAGTGCCGGCATCACCCATATAGCGTAACACCAAACGACAGGCCTCCCTCACAGATACCGAAGGGGTGCCATGCATCCCAGCGGGCACCCCTTCAATATACCGACTCCCCACTTTTACCAGCAGAGAACCTAAGCCTTCTGGACCTCCAGAACCTCGCAGTCCTAGTTAATCCCCATTCCGGCCTATCTCTTACGCCCACCTGTGCGCCGAGCGGCGCCTCTACGGGCGGTTTTCCTCGCAGTAGTCTTCCGCTTAGTAGTCTTCTTCGCAGTCTTCCGCTTAGTAGCCTTCTTCGCAGTCTTCCGCTTAGTAGTCTTCTTCGCAGTCTTCCGCTTAGTAGTCTTCTTCGCAGTCTTCCGCTTGATAGTCTTTCTTGCGGTCTTCCGCTTAGTAGTCTTCTTCGCAGTCTTCCG